>NZ_JAMWXW010000054.1:0-34796 GCF_031570135.1 Paraburkholderia sp. USG1
GGTCAGCACCGTCTTGCCGCTCTTGCCGTTGCGCTGGTTGGTCGCATCTTCGGGCCGCACGGCGCCGGCCGGATAGCCCAGATGGTGTCCGAGTTCGGCACCCAGTGCGCGCTCGATCAGTGCCTTCCTGAACGCGGCTGAAGCGGCGTGCACCGCCTCGGCCGTCATCGGCCCCTTCACGAACTGGTCAATCAATTCCTTCGGAATCGACGGCAACGCCGTCTGGGCCCCGGTGGCCGTCTTCGGTTTGCGTGGCATACATGCTCCTTGAGCTACATGTTATGCCTTACACACAAAATTTATGACAGGCCCCAAGGAAAGGCCAAAACCAAAACCAAAACCAAAACAAAGGACAAAACCAAAAAACCACCAACCGAAACACCTCAAGTAGCCCAAATCCTCAAAGGCACACCTTCAACCCCATGCACAACAGGCCGCAACTGAATCCAACACCGAGTCAGAGCCTTCTGCAGCATCTCCATAGACCGCGAAACAGCGCGCACGACCAGCACCCCTGAAGTAACACAAGAAGCCGCACCCCGAAGCGACTCATCAAACGACAATTGAGCAGTCAGAGCTTCAGCAAGTGCATCATCACAAGCGGCCCCAACTGCCCAAAGCACCCCATAAGCAGGAAACCCAGCAAGCCCCTGAGCCGCGTCGCGCAGCGAGTCATCCGCCGAGAGGCTGGCCCGCTCAAACCACAACAACTCACCATTAGCGCCAACGATCCGCGACACAGCGCGCAAGCTCCCCTGCGACCACCTCTCCCCGGCGGCCTGCCGCCCAAGCTGCGTCGCATCCCACCCTAAAGCAGTCGCACCTTCGCCGAGCGTCAACGAGAAATCCAGCTTCGCATTCGCCTGATCGAAAACGATATTGTTCTGCGGCAACCAGTCGAGTTTCGCCTGCGCGCCGACGCGTACATCGATACGCTGCAGCGCCGCCCGCCCATTGGACTTGTACCACTTCGTGGCCCCGGGCGTGGTGATGACAGCATGCGCGCCCGCGTCAACATCAACGTCGATAGCAAGCTGATCGCCGCCCGCGATCCCCCCAGGCGGATGCACGATCACCGCATGACAAACACCATATCCTTCCGGATACAGCGGCCGCTGAACCCGCAACGGCCCATCATGCAAACGATGCTTGAGCGTAGTCCGCACGCCGTCCCTGACAAAGCCGAGTTCGAGGCGCGCGCGCCATTGCGAATGCGCACCGGCTTGCGCGGTAGCGAGGGTAGCGTGATTTTCGTGAAGCGACATACGAATGGAATGCGACCGGACGAAGAAGAGCAAAGCGTGCCTGCGCACATCAGACAACGCTCAACCGCGCTGCCGCAGAATGCATCGAGAATAGCACGCGCGGTGCCTGACACCGCTCACACGGCGATCAGCGTACGCACGCCGTCCGCATCCATATTGGCGCCTTCTCCGCCCGCGATGATCTCGCCGCGGCTCATCACCCAATACCGGTCCGCAATGTCTTTGGCAAAGTCGTAGTACTGCTCGACGAGCAGCACCGTCATGCCCATTTCCTCGACCAGTTGACGCAGCGTGCGGCCGATATCCTGAATGATCGACGGCTGAATACCCTCGGTGGGTTCGTCGAGAATCAGCAGTTGCGGATCGCTCATCAACGCCCGCCCAATGGCAAGCTGTTGCTGCTGCCCGCCGGAGAGATCGCCGCCACGGCGGCTGCGCATATCCTTCAGCACGGGGAACAGTTCGTAGATACGATCCGGGATCTTCTTCGGCGCTTTCTTGCTGGCGGCGCCCACCAGCAGATTTTCTTCGACGGTCAGCCGTGGAAAGATATCGCGGCCTTGCGGCACATAAGCGAGGCCTTTTTCCACGCGCGTATAGGTGGGCAGTTTGGTGATCGGCGTGCCGCGCCAGGCGATCGAGCCGCTCTTCGTTTGCACGACGCCCATCAGGCAGCGCAGCAGCGTGGTTTTACCCACGCCGTTGCGGCCGAGCAGGACAGTGAGTTTGCCGTCGGGCACGGTGAGCTTCACATCGCGCAGAATGTGGCTGCCGCCGTAGTACTGGTTCAGGTTTTCTACTTCTAGCATGTCCGTTCGACCCTTCGTTTCACCGACCCGTTTGAGAGACCCGCTTCACCGGCCCAGATAAGACTCGATGACCGTCTCGTCGCGCTTCACTTCGTCGAGCGTGCCGTGGGCGAGCACGCGCCCTTCGGCCATCACCGTCACCTTGCCGGTCTCGCCCGATAGCGCCGCCACGAACTCCATATCGTGCTCGACGACCATCATCGAACAGGTGCCGCGCAGATGATTGAGCAACTCGGCCAACTGCATGGTTTCGTCGTCGGTCATGCCGGCGGCCGGTTCGTCGAGCAGCAGCAGCGCCGGTTGCTGCATCAGCAGCATGCCGATTTCGAGCCGTTGCTTCTGGCCGTGCGAGAGTTCGCCGGCGAGGCGCCGCGCTTCGCTTTCCAGGCCGATCAACGCCAGCGTCTCTTCGATGCGCGCCTGCGCTTCACGATCCAGGCGCGCGCATAGCGAGGCCCACCAGCCCTTGTCGGTCTTCATCGCCAGTTCGAGGTTTTCCCATACGGGATGCTGTTCGAACACCGTGGGCTTCTGAAACTTGCGGCCAATGCCCGCACGCGCAATGGCCGGCTCGTTCATCCGCGTCAGATCGATCGACTGGCCGAGAAACACCTTGCCGGAATCCGGCTCCGTCTTGCCGGTGATCACGTCCATCATGGTCGTCTTGCCGGCGCCGTTCGGACCGATGATGCAGCGCAATTCGCCCGCTTCGATCGAAAGCGTCAGCGCGTTCAGCGCGCGAAAACCGTCGAAGCTCACGGTCACGTCTTCCAGATACAGGATCGTGCCGTGCGAGATGTCGATCTCGCCGGGCACGACCACGTGCCCCATGCTCGCAACGCCGCTCAACGAAGTCTCGGCGGGGTCTTCCGGCAGGGCTAAATCAGGAACCATCGGGTTTTCGTTCATGAGCGGTTCCTCTTGCGTGTCATGAGTTCGATCAGCCCCATGATGCCGTTCGGCAGGAGTAGCGGGACCAGCACGAAAATCAGACCCAGAAAGAACAGCCAGTATTCAGGGAAGTTCGCCGTAAAGAAGCTCTTCGCGCCATTCACCGCGAAGGCGCCGATGATCGGGCCGATCAGCGTGCCGCGGCCGCCCACGGCGACCCAGATCGCCATTTCGATCGAGTTGCCCGGCGACATCTCGCCCGGGTTGATGATGCCGACCTGCGGCACGTACAGCGCGCCGGCAATGCCGCACAACACGGCGGATACCGTCCACACGAACAGCTTGTAGGCAAGTGGGCTGTAGCCGAGGAACATCAAACGCGTTTCACCGTCGCGCACCGCGGTCACGACGCGGCCGAGCTTCGAGGTGACGATAGCCCGCGCGCCGAGGAATGCGAGAATCAGTACCGCGAACGTGATCAGCAGCAACGCGGTGCGCGTGCCGGGATGCGTGATCGGAAAGCCGCCGATGCGCTTGAAATCGGTGAAGCCGTTATTGCCGCCGAAGCCCGTCTCGTTGCGATAGAACAGCAGCATCGCGGCGAAGGTCATGGCCTGCGTGATGATCGACAGATACACGCCCTTCACCCGCGAGCGGAACGTGAAGAAGCCGAACACCCACGCGACCACCGCCGGCACCAGCACCACCAGCAGCAGCGCATAGCCGAGATGCTGCGTGCCTTGCCAGTACCAAGGCAATTGATGCCAGTCGAGAAACACCATGAAGTCCGGCAGGTCGCTGCCATATTTGCCTTCGTGGCCGATCGCGCGCATCAGATACATGCCGATCGCGTAGCCGCCGAGCGCGAAGAACAGCGCGTGCCCCAAGCTGAGGATGCCGCAGTAACCCCACACGAGGTCGAGTGCCAACGCCGCAATCGCGTAGCACATGAACTTGCCGGTGATCGTCATCGCGTAGGCGGACAGATGCAACGCGCTAGTCTCCGGCACCACCAGCGTGGCGAACGGCACGCCCAGTCCGAATACGATGATCAACGCGATCAGCGCGAGCCACGCGCGCCGCGACAGCAGCGCGGGACGCGGCGGCAGGCCGAGCGCGAAACCCGATTGCGCGTCGCGGCCGGGCAGGTCGCCGCCGCCTGCGCCGACGTGAGCCGATGAAGTTGCAGACGTCATCTCATGCCTCCGCGCTACGGCCCTTGAGGGCGAACATGCCCTGCGGACGCTTCTGGATGAACAACACGATCAGCACGAGCACCGCGATCTTGGCGAGCACCGCGCCCCAGAACGGTTCGATCGCCTTGCTGACGAGTCCGAGGCCGAAGCCGCCGATCACCGTGCCGGCCAGTTGACCGACGCCGCCCAGCACCACGGCCATGAACGAATCGATGATGTAGCTCTGGCCGAGGTCCGGTCCGACATTGCCGATCTGCGAGAGCGCACAGCCGCCCAGCCCGGCGATGCCCGCGCCGAACGCGAACGCATACGAATCGACCCTTGCAGTCTTCACGCCGACACAGGCCGCCATGCGCCGGTTCTGCGTGACGGCGCGCACGAAGAGACCGAGACGCGTCTTGGTGAGCACGGCCCATGCAATGCCGACCACGATCAGCGAGAACGCGAGAATCGCCAGCCGGTTGTACGGCAGGATCAGATTGGGCAGCACCGTCACGCCGCCGCTCATCCACGCCGGGTTGACCACCTGCACGTTCTGCGCGCCGAACAGCATGCGCGTCGCCTGAATCAGAATCAGGCTCACGCCGAAGGTGGTCAGCAGCGTCTCGAGCGGGCGGCCATACAGATGCTTCAGCACCAGCCGTTCGAGCACGATACCTACGAGGCCCGCCGCCGCGAACGACGCCGGCACCGCCAGCAGCGGATACCAGTCGAACGCACCGGGTGCGAAGCGCTGAAAGAGGTTCTGAACCACATAGGTGGCGTACGCGCCGATCATCAGGAATTCGCCGTGCGCCATGTTGATCACGCCGATCAGCCCGTAGGTGATGGCAAGGCCCAGCGCGGCGAGCAGCAGCACGCTGCCGAGCGACAGACCCGCGAACAGCGTGCCGGCGATCTGGCTGCGGCGCTGGATCGCATCGAGTTCGTCGATGCCGCTTTGCGCGGCGGCGCGCACGCGGTCGTCGGCTTCCACGAAGGTGCCGTCCGGTTTTTTCGCGACGAGTGGACGCAGCAGTTCGTTCATGTCGAGGTCGTGCCGCGCGGCGACCAGTTGCACGGCTTCGAGGCGTTTGGCCGGGTCGGTGTCGTGCAGGGCGGTCATGGCCCACAGCGTGTCGAGGCGCTTCTTCAACGCGGGATCGGTTTCCTTTGCGCGGGCTGCATCGACGAGCGGTTTGATCGACGGATCCGGGTTCTGCAGCAGCGAGGTGATCGCGGCTTCACGCGTCGCCCTGTCCGGCGAATCGAGTTGCAGGCCGGACAGCGCGCCGGCCACTTTCGAGCGCAGCAGATTGTTTAGGGTGACCGGCTGGGCATCGCCCGCGGCGACGGTTTTGCCAGTCACCGCATCCTTCGCGGTGTCGCCGTCCTGCAGCAGCACGGCGCCCGAATCGGTGGCGAGCGCGCTGTCGTCGGACAGCGCCTTGAGCACCGCCATCGACTCCTTGTCGTGATTGGCGATCAGTTTGTCGATGGCGGCGGATTTCGCGTCGAAGTCGTCGCCGGCAAGCGGCGCCACATCGGCGGGACTCAGTGCGAAGGCCGCCAGCGGCGCGCCGGCGAAGAGCACGAGCGCCATGCCGCCGATGCGCGGTGCCAGCCGTCGTGCGAATCGTTGTGCGAACCGTCGTGTGGATGTCAGGAATGAGGACGCCATAGTGGCCCTTGAAGGAAAACCGGCGGGGCGGCGCGGCATGTGGGCAAGCGCCGCAGCTGCGCCGTCGGGTTGCTGCGCGCGAAAGTCGTACCGCCGGGAAGCCCGCTCACGGCAC
Organism: Paraburkholderia sp. USG1; assembly: GCF_031570135.1. Classification (NCBI taxonomy): domain Bacteria; kingdom Pseudomonadati; phylum Pseudomonadota; class Betaproteobacteria; order Burkholderiales; family Burkholderiaceae; genus Paraburkholderia; species Paraburkholderia sp. USG1. The sequence continues at coordinate 5,937 of NZ_JAMWXW010000054.1, forward strand.
GAACCCAGGCGCGGTGGGCGCGCCTGTCGCGGGATTGCTTCAGCGCGCCGCGACGGCCAAAGTCGCCGTCGCGGCGCGCGTTCCCGTCATCCCGTCAGGCGACGCGCGAGCGCTTCAGGAACGCCGGGATCGAGCTGACCACGTCCGGCTTGCTCGAATTGCCGGCAATGTATGGGCTCCACGGCTGCGCGCGAATCGCGGTCTTGGTCCGCCACACCACGTTGAACTGGCCGTCGGCGCGCACTTCGCCGATCATCACCGGCTTGTGCAGGTGGTGATTGCCGTCCATTTCGAGCGTGAAGCCCGACGGCGCCGCGAACGTCTGGCCGATCATCGCTACGCGCACCTTGTCCACGTCCGTGCTCTTGGCCTTCTCGACCGCCTGCTTCCACATATGGATGCCCACGAAGGTCGCTTCCATCGGGTCGTTGGTCACTCGCTTGGTGCCGCCCGGCAGGTTGTTCTGCGCGACCCACGCGGCCCACTGCTTCTTGAACTTTTCGTTGGCCGGGTTGCGCAGCGACATGAAGTAGTTCCATGCCGCCAGGTTGCCGACCAGCGGCTTCGTATCGATACCGCGCAATTCTTCCTCGCCGACCGAGAAGGCGACCACCGGCACGTCCGACGCCTTCAGCCCCTGATTGCCCAGTTCCTTGTAGAACGGCACGTTCGAATCGCCGTTCACCGTCGAGATCACCGCGGTCTTGCCGCCTTGCGAGAAAGTCTTGATGTTCGCGACGATGGTCTGGTAGTCGCTATGGCCGAACGGCGTATAGACCTCCTGAATATCGGCTTCCTGGACGCCTTTAGACTTGAGGAACGCGCGCAGAATCTTGTTGGTCGTGCGGGGGTACACATAGTCGGTGCCCAGCAGGAAGAAGCGCTTGGCGCCGCCGCCTTCTGCGCTCATCAGATATTCGGTCGCCGGAATCGCCTGTTGATTCGGCGCTGCGCCCGTGTAGAACACGTTGCGCGACATTTCTTCGCCTTCGTACTGCACCGGGTAGAACAGCAGGCCGTTCAGTTCCTCGAACACCGGCAGCACCGATTTGCGCGACACTGAGGTCCAGCAGCCGAACACCACGGCGCACTTGTCCTGTGTGATCAGCTGACGTGCTTTTTCGGCGAAGAGCGGCCAGTTCGACGCCGGATCTACCACCACCGGTTCCAGTTGACGGCCCATCACGCCGCCGTTCTTGTTGATGTCCGAAATGGTCATCAACGCGGTGTCCTTGAGCGAAGTCTCCGAGATCGCCATCGTGCCCGACAGCGAATGCAGAACGCCCACCTTGATTGGACCGCTGCCCGACTGCGCCTGTGCAAACGGAACCTGACCAGCAAGCGCCAGCGCGCCCGACATTGAGCCGAACTTCAACAGACTGCGACGTTTCATGTATATCCCCTTGCCATTGATGGTGACTGTTTATGGGCGTCGATTTCAGCCAGCAGGGCTTATCCCGCATGACTTGCCGCTTGTGTACTGCAAGCCACGTGCCATGCAGTAAATTCGACCCGAACGTGGTGAACGGCATGCTGCGGCGCGGCTGCGAGCCGGGCGGCTGATGCGTCTTGCAGCGCAGAATTGGTGCAGGATCGGACGCTGCGCCTCGTTCAGGTGCGTGCCGCGCCGCAACGAAGCGTCCGTATCCGCCAGTGGGCGTCTGCGGTGCATATCCGCTGCCCCTTTGTGCATGCGCCGCGGTCTGCCTACACGCAAAGTCCACTCATGCGAGGAGACGGGACATGAGTGAGCGCACCGGCGTCAATCCACCCGATATGTCCGCGTTCTGGATGCCCTTCACGGCGAACTGTCAATTCAAAAGCGCGCCGCGTTTGCTGGTGAGAGCGAAGGGGATGTACTACACGTCGCACGAAGGGCGGCGCATTCTCGATGGCACCGCGTGGCTGTAGTGCGTCAACGCGGGCCATTGCCGCGACGAGATCATCGCCGCCGTGTAGGCGCAGGCGGCGGAGATGGATTTCGCGCCGACCTTTCAGATGGGATATCCCAAGGCCTTCGAGGCCGCGACAAAGATCGCGTGGCATACGCCGGGCGGTCTGAAGCACATTTCTTTGTGAACTCGGGCTCTGAGGCTGCCCACGACCTCGCTTGACGAAGTTCTCGAACGGCTGGCCTGGTACGCACGGCGCTGGACCATCGAGACGTGGCATCGCGTGCTCAAAAGCGGCTGCCGTATCGAGGCGCGCCAGTTCGGTACGCTCGACCAGTTTGTGAGAGTGACAGCTCTGTTTGCCGTTAGCGCGTGGCACATCCTGTATGCAACGCTGCTCACGCGAACTGATACACAGCTATGCTGCGAAGTACTGTTGCAACCCGTTGAATGGCAGGCGCTCTATTGCCATGCCCACCGAACGAAGCAACTGCCAGAGCACGTTCCCAATGCTGCAGCAAACCATCGTGTGGGTAAGCATGACCGGCCGCCAGGACCGACCGTTATATGGCGCGGATTTCCCGTCCTGCACGAAATTACGAAGATGTATCAGCTTTTCAAGCAAAGCGGATGGCACGGCTTCTCAACTTTGTTGGTAAAACTGAGTGCTTAGTACGGTATGCACACGTTTCCTGCACGTCGCGCGGTTTGCCGCTCGTGTTTCGGCGGTGAAGATGGCGATGCTGCAGTTTAAGGTCAAGAGGTTGCACAATGTCGAACTTTGGAATGCGAAGGGCCTACCGACGACCGTTAAACTCTATCCGTCAGAGGACCTTGAAATTGCCTGCGAACTTAACAGGCATCGTTCGGGAAAGCGTTAAGGCCGGGGCGCAAAACTGTATTATTCTTGAAATGATTCGCTCAACCTCCGGAGGTCGGTAAATGAATGCATTCATACAAGAGTTCGCGATGGCCGCCCGCCAAAGCCCACGCCTTTTTTTCGCTCCTATCGTCGGTGCCGTGGATGCAGTGCGTCGGGAACTTGCTCGGATGAGTTCGTCAACTGAGTCTCGCGATTCGAGCCTCCGGCGCGCGCCGAAAAAGCAATCCGATGCAGAGTAAGGTTTGCTCGCGCTCACTTTTGGTTTTTGACCTTGCTGTTTCCCTCGGATGGGAATTAACATTTGCAAATGTGGGTAGTCACCGCTCACCGCCGCGAGTTTGCGTGTGCTGACGTCGAATTTTGTCTGTTAGTGGGTTAGCGCCAGCAGCCCAGCCACGGCGACAACGAATCGACGGTCATCTTGCCTCGAACCAGATCGGCGAACGATGGCAGCGTGTTGTCGGTCGCCAATGACTTGAGTACCTGCAAATCGAAGCCATAATAGCCCAGTAGGATGTAGGAGATCGCCCCGTAGATATAGCTCACCAGATGGTCTGCTATCCGCTTGATAAAGTGGATCGGGCAGGCGCCGGGCTAAAGTCCCTTTGCCAGGCGGCAGACGCTTGCGGCAAAGGGTAGGGATGGCGTTAATTGGATAAGCCGAAAGCTAGCTTAAACGAGCTACGGCGCAGCGCATTTTGTATTTGAGCGCGGAGCTCCGTTTCATCGTTTTTCAGATTCGGAAGCCTCTTCGCTTCGGTAAGATACTTCAGAAAGGCACGATTGGGTATCGTGGGCGGAATCGTATCTGTCCAACGGGTCCACTCAAGCATGAACTGATTTAATAGGTTACGCACTTGACCGCGCAACAGCCGGAACGGTGGGTCCATGTACGCCTTGTCGATTCTTGCGGACACGGGGCCGCCACTCCACCATGCAGGGTCTGACAGGAATGGTTGCTCAGTCAACATGCTGGCGACCCAGGGGATGATTTTTACGCATTCAACGTATCTTGTTTCAGTCAATTGCCATCCGAACGACTTATTGTCAGGCGCCAATTGATAACTGTCACAGGGTAATGTGATTCTTCCCATGGGCGCCGAGATGCCCATTTCTTCTGTCAGAAAATCTCTCAGGTCGGGAAACGGCCCGGCGCAAATCCAGTAGACAGTTCCGCGTTTTATCGCGTCATCCGGAGCCCGGAGCCCTGCGATTCTTATCTTTCCTACCACAGGTTTAGCGTCTTCGGTCGGCCGGGAATGGAAGTTGGAACTCTCCTTTGAAAATATTGACTCAACCATCGTCTTGAATTCCTGATCTGGTGACAGACCTGCTGCATAACTATCGCCCAGGACGTGCGAAATGCTGACGGTGTGCATAAACAAAATTCGATTTGTGAAAGTCATCATTGTTCTTCGCACGATAATCCCACGATTGACGGTGTCGCTCCATTTGCCACTTGTCCGGTGTCGCAATCCGGGGGATTGTCGAGGCGTGATCCAGGCCGGCGGGACAGGCGTCCTGCTGGGCGAGGGGGCAAGATCTGGCGCAGATCTGCAATGCATTGCTGACTCAGGTCGGAGGGCGCCATTGTCTGCACTGAGGCAACCGGCGCAGTGTCTTTTTGTGTGATCGTTTGCGTGGTTTTCGCAGCGGATCGTTGCTTGCTAATCTCAAGGCCCGCGTTCGGTACAAACCCTCCCTCTGCGGATAGCGTCGCAATGCGGTACAACCAGCCGGCGACATTCTGGATTGGCTTACGGCGGCCACTTGCGGCGCTGAGCAGATTTCCAGTCAACTCATCGATGATGGCCTGCGCATCCTCATCTTTCAGGTTCCGTAGTGCGTGCTCGATCACCGGTTTGTGCGCTTCCACTGCGGGATGAAACTCCAAACTCGTGCGCATGACGTTCTTGCATATCGCTGCGTCGTCCCGCTTGATGTGTTTTGGCGATCCTGTTGTTGTGTTTTCATACATAAAACTTCTTTTGTTGTTAGTCGGCCGCGGTTGAACCTTCTGGCTGACCTTTGAAATACCAGGTGGCCGACGCTCTTTAGGATGTCTGGTAGGTGCGTGCGATGCTGTCTTGGCAACCGAAAGATTGTTCACATCTGGTCTGCGGTGACTGAGAACACATTCAGCAATAAGGTTCTCCGTCTCTGAAAGATTGAGGAGAAAGAAGAGCCTGGCGGGTATGCCCTGGCGTCTCTCGCTAAGCAATCCTGATTCTTTCAGAATCTTACGGGCACATTGCTGTTCGCGTCGATGCAGCCCGGTGCTCCACTCCCAACTTTCCACTTCGCGAGTCGGCGGTCTGAGGATTTTTTTCGTCGCGTCGCGGTCGGCATCTCTGCGTACATCAAACCAGACGCCCGCGCCTGCGCGGCGCTGACAGGAGATCGCATGGAAGAGAAATAGGCTAGCCGCCATGTTACCGAGCGCGCGGCCGACGGCGGCGATCTGCGGAACCAGTTCGACGTCGCTAAGGTCCAAGTTTGTTGTCGTCATATCGTTATGCGATTAAGGCCTAAAAGTTGCACTTTTCAAACCGATCTGAAAGTGCGGCCGAATGGCACTGACCATCCCGAAGTCATGCGGGAAGATTGGTCTTCCCGATTGCACAGCATTTGTCTCGTGGTTCGACGAAACTCAAATGTGTCATTTACTCTCAGGGGAAGAATGGTCTTGCGGGCTTGATGACTGCTTTTCTGTGCCACATTCAGCGTCGTCGCGTCGGAACATCAACGTGAAATACTGATACCGGGTTGAATGGCCTTTTTCTTTTGCGTTAAGAACCAGTTGTTTCAAACGCTGTAGGTCAACGCGGTAGAAGACAGTGCGGGAAGACTTCTCGCAGGACTCATGCAGAAGATTCAGGCGTTTCAGATGCTTGATCGCGGCCTTTTCCTCTCGTCGGTTCAGACCCATATCCCACTCGCGGCTCCTACAGCTTGTGTATCCATGTTCTCCCACATGATCTGCGGACATTGCGTCCGCATCCGGTTCAGCATGTAGGCGGTGTACAGCGAAAAATTTTCGCTCGCCTACTTGGATTTGTCGGAAGACCATCTGATTCAACAAGATCGCCGCGAGAGCGCTGCCAAGCAGACGCGCGATGCTCGAGGAAAAAGACATCGTCCTCGGGTCGGCAGGGTGGTGGCGAATAATTTGGAAAATTGACTGCATGTACAGCTCCCAGCTCAAAGTGTCATGGAAATTGCGCCGATACGTCGCCAGCAAAGGCGCACGAGAACGAATGTCTTGCGCTCAGAAGTCGAGCGCAAACCATTCGCCAAGGGTTTGGCTTAGAGAAAAGTAAGGTTGGGCAACGCGAGGCCGGACCTTCTTGCATCAAGATAAGTAAGGATTCCGGCCCAGCCGTAAAATGCCGCAGCTCTGGAAGCTGCAGCACTTCATGCAGACGATCAATGATCGGGTTGAAACGCGGGCAAAAGCCGCTCGCCTCCGCAAGACCGGGAGGCATTGTTTTCTATGCACTTCGCAGCCTACACGTGCTTTTTAAGCCGCGCAAGTACTTTCGAGTCGTTACGACTTTCGGTATGCCGGGTCGTTGCAGATCAAATTATTAACGCGTGTGCGACATGACCTTGAGCCGGGCTAATCGGACTGGATTAATCATCCTCAAGGGAAATCATGATCGCGTTTTTTCACGTGTTAGCCGCGCCCGCGCTTGAAGCAGCGGCAGACTGCGGCTTAGCGCGCAGCATTGTTGGAGAGGATGTGCCGGTATCGTCCGGTGCGCCGCCCAAAGCCGCATCCGATGCAAATGGCAACAACGTTGCCACCAGCATCGCGATCTTCAAAACTTTCATCACCATGCTTCTCCGAAAATGATCGGAACATGGTGCCCGGAGAGCGGTCAGGATACCGTACGAAAATTCTGCGGCGCGGACCGGAAGGATCATAATGAAAAAGGGATGCTAGGGATGTCGAAGGCGGTCGGCACCCTAAGGATGTGCTAGGAATCACGTGTGTTCGCAAGTAGCGAGAATCACCCGGCAGCCCAAGCGTGCAACGGATCAAACGTCGCGCGGGTAGCGGGTCAATCGGAGAAGGAAAAGATCAAGCGAACCGGCTTACTGAGGACTCAGCGAACCGGCATTACAGCATCGCCGCCGCGTTTGGCATTGCCCTCCGCCCGAGCTTTCCTTCAGCGCCTTTGGCCGCAACACTTGGATTCGGCACCGTCGGCGCTTGTGGCAGCGCGCTCAACTGCAGCACGTCCTGGTCGGTGAGATTCGCGGTCGAGGCCTTCTGCGAGCGCACAACCGTGAGGCTGTCCTGTGAGGCGAGTGCGTCGAAGTAAGCCTGGCCAAGCCACAACGATCGGATCCTGCCGTGCCTGCGCAAATGACCCCTGCGCCGAATCCTCCGCGAGCTTGCCCTGCGCGTAGCGGTACCAGCTATCGACATGAATCAACGGCTGCGCAAGCGAAATCGCGGAGCCATTGCTATTGCCGTACGACGCAGGAAAGCCGCCGCCGAAATCAGTGTTCTGGCGATTCGCGGTGAGCGACGCGGAGACTTGCGGCAGAAGCTTGGTGGGTGCGAGCGGTAACTCTTCGCTATTGGCGGCAAGCGCCGCGCGCTTTGCAACTGCGCATCGCTCGAGAGTGCTTCGTCGTAAAGCTGGGAGAAGCCGACGGCGTGTAAGGAAGCCGGGAGAAATGCGAGAACTGGGCAATGAAGCGCCAGTGCGGCCGCTTGACCGGCACCCACCGACGGATCATCGCGACCGTGCGATCAATAGGTGGGAACGGTCGGGTCGACCTGACGCGACCACGCGTCGATCCCGCCTTGCAGATTGAAGACATTGGTGTGGCCGCGCGATTCGAGGAACATCGCGACCTGGGCGCTGCGCGCGCCGTGGTGGCACACGCAGACGATTTGCACGTCGTCGTCGAGCTCTTCGCTGCGTGCGGGAATCTCACGCATTGGAATCGACACGGCGCCGGCGATCGACGCCGTTTGGATTTCCCACGGCTCGCGCACGTCGAGCAGGACGGGCGCGGGACGCGAAGTGTCGGCGAGCCATTCGGCGAGCGCTGGAGCGGACAGATTTTGCATCAGGAGGACATCCGGTTCAATTCAGAAGACGGCGGGTAGGCCCGCCGTCCGGATCGGCGCGCAAATCAGAACTTGAAACGCGAGGGCTGCACGGCGTTGATGAGCGGTTCGACATATGTTTCGAACACGTCGGCAATGCGGTACTGCTTTTCGTCGATACGCGTGATGATCTGTGCCTTCATGACCGGCGCGGTGCCGACGAACGCCGCCAGACGGCCGCCGATCTTCAGGTGATCGAGAATTTCCTGTGGCAGCACCGGCAGGCCGCCCGACACGCAGATCACGTCGTACGGGGCGGCGGCGGCCCAGCCGCGGGAAGCGTCGCCGGTGGCGACTTCGGCGTTCAGCACGCCGTTGGCGATCAGGTTGGTTTTCGCCAGTTCCGCCAGTTCCGGTTCGATGTCGACCGTCAGCACGTGCTGCGCGCGGTGCGCGAGCAACGCGGCCATGTAACCCGAGCCCGCGCCGATTTCGAGTACGCTTTCGTGTTTCTTCACCGCCAGTTCCTGCAGCACGCGCGCTTCGACGCGCGGCGCCAGCATGTGCTGGCCCGCCGGCAGCGGCACTTCGAAGTCGACGAAGGCCAGGTCGCGATAGACGGCAGGGACGAAGTTTTCACGCTTGACGATCGACAACAGATTCAGCACGTCCTGGTCGAGCACTTCCCAGGGGCGGATCTGCTGTTCGATCATGTTGAAACGCGCTTGCTCGATGTTCATGGTGGATTCGGCTCTGTGGTTTGGCGAGTTTTGCGATGTGCCACTGACCGCCGGCCTCGCAAGACAACTCGGCCCGCAAGGCACGTCAGGGTAACTGCGGGATTGTACCAAATGACTGTCACGATCCGCGCTGTGGCGGGCAGGGCGCCGCCCGCCACCCGACACCGGAGCGCGGCGTCGCGGCGCCCCTACAGGCTTCGCCGGCCCCCGTGTTAATCCCTAGCGGTCGGCCCTTGCGCTTCGCGCGTCGATCGCTCAAGAATGTAATCGATTACATTTTCGAGGCGAGCTCACTTGTCCAGATCGTCGTCCAGGAAGGCTCCGGCAGCGGTGCCCGTGGCGCATCCCCAGCCCGGCGTCAAGCCGTTGCGCGGCGCGGCCGACTGCATGTCGATTGCCGGTGTGGCCGAGCAGGCGGGCGTTTCGGTGGCCACCGTGTCGCGCGTGCTGAACGGCCACGAGAACGTGCGGCCCGCCACGCGCGACAAGGTGCTCGCCGCGATCGACGCCAGCGGCTATCGCGTCAACGAACTCGCGCGCAACCTGCGCACCGCCGAGAGCCGCCTGCTGCTGACCATGGTGCCGGACGTGGGCAACCCGTTTTACGCGGAGATCGTGCGCGGCATCGACAGCGTCGCGCGTCAGCACGGCTATTTCATGTTGCTGTGCGACACGGGTGCCGATCCAGGCCGTGAGCGCAGCTACTTCGATCTGCTGCGCCGCCGCCGCGCGGACGGCGCGATCTGTCTCGATCCCGCCACCATCCAGCAGGCGCTCGGCGAGGCCTCGGGTGCGCTGCCGTGGGTTGCGTGCTGCGAATTCGACCCGGCCATGGGCGTGCCGTACGTGGGGATCGACAACTACCGGGCCGCCGGCGACGCCGTCAGGCACCTGCTCGCGCGCGGGCACCGCCGCATCGGCCTGATCAATTCCGATGTCGATTACCTGTATGCGCGCCAGCGTCAGCAAGGCTATCTGGATGCGCTGACCGAAGCGGGCATCACGCCGGACGAACGCTGGCGCATGAACCTGAACAGCCTCGATTACGAAGCGGGCGCCTCGGCCGCGGCCACGCTAATGAATCAGCCGCAGGCGCCAGGCGCGATCTTCGCGGTTTCGGACACGCTCGCGATCGGCGTGATCCACGGCTTGCGCAGTGTCGGCAAGCGCGTGCCCGACGATATCGCGGTGGTCGGCTTCGACGATATTTCGCTTGCCGCGCAGATCGATCCGCCGCTCACCACCATCGCTCAGCCCATGCGCGAGCTGGGCGAAACCGCCGCGCGCCTGTTGCTGCAGCGGCTCGCCAATCCGTTGGCGAACGTGCCGGGCGTGCTGTTGCCGCATCGGCTCGTGATTCGCGGGAGCGCCTGAGCCATGAGTCTCGCGATCCGTTTCGACGATATCCGCAAAGACTTCGGGCCCGTGCGCGTGCTGCACGGCGTGAGTTTCGAACTGGCGCCGGGACGCATCTACGGTCTGCTCGGCGAGAACGGCGCGGGCAAATCGACGCTGATGAAAATCCTCGCCGGCTATGAAACCGCCACGTCGGGCAGCTTGCTGATCGACGGCCAGCCGCAGCAGTTCACCGGTTCGCGCGATGCCGAAGCGCAGGGCATCGTGCTGATTCACCAGGAGTTCAATCTCGCCGAGCATCTGACGATCGCGCAGAACATGTACCTCGGCCATGAAAAGAAGCGCGGCTGGTTCGTCGACGATGCGGCGATGAACACCGAGGCCGCCCGTTATCTCGCGCAGGTCGGTCTGGAGAAAGCGCCGGACACCCGGGTGCGTGAACTGATCGTCGCGGAAAAGCAGATGGTGGAGATCGCCAAGGCGCTGTCGCGCCGCGCGCGCCTGCTCATCATGGACGAGCCGACGGCGACGCTCACGCCGTCCGAAACCGAACGCCTTTTCACGCTGATGGCGAAGCTGAAGGCCGACGGCGTGACCATCATCTACATTTCGCACAAGCTCGACGAAGTGGAGCGCATTACCGACGAAGTGATCGTGATGCGCGACGGCCGTTTCGTCGCCCGCGGCGAAACCGCCGGACTTTCGCGGCAGCAGATGGCGAACCTGATGGTTGGGCGCGACGTGTCCGACATGTTCCCCGAGAAAATCACCGTGCCCGCCGACGCGCCGGTCGCGCTGAAGGTGCAAGGCCTCGTCGTGCCGGACTGGGTGGAGGACCTGAGCTTCGACGTGCGCGCCGGCGAAGTGCTCGGTTTCGCGGGACTGGTGGGCGCGGGCCGCACCGAGGCGTTCGAAGCGATCATCGGCCTGCGCAAACGCACGGCGGGCCGCATCGAGATCGCCGGCCGTCCCGCCGATCTGAAAAGTCCGCGCGACGCGATGCACCACGGCCTCACCTATCTCAGCGAGGATCGCAAGGGCAAAGGCCTGCACGTGAACCTGAGCCTGCAGGACAACGTCACGCTGATGACGCTCGAACGCTACGCGCATCCGCTGCTCGACATGAAAGCGGGGCGTGCCGCGTTGACCAAAGCCGTGAGCGAATTCGGCATTCGCACCGGCGATCTGTCGAGCCGTGCGCGCATGCTCTCCGGCGGCAATCAGCAGAAGCTCGCGCTCGCCAAGTATCTGCAGCCGGAGCCCGATGTGATCGTGCTCGACGAGCCGACTCGCGGCGTGGATGTCGGCGCGAAACGCGACATCTATTTCCTGATTCATCGTCTCGCCGCGCAGGGCCGCGCGGTGATCGTCATTTCATCCGAACTGATCGAGCTGATCGGCTTGTGTCACCGCGTCGCCGTGATGCGCGCGGGACGCCTGCAAGCCACGCTGACGCTCGAGCATCTGACCGAAGAGGAGTTGATCGCCCATGCGACCGGCACCCACTGAAGCCGTCCAGTCCGGCCGCGCGTTGCGCTTCGCGCATCGGTTGTATGCGCTCGGTCCGCTGGTTGGACTGATCGTGCTGTGCATTGTCGGCACGCTGCTCAACCGCGATTTCGCCACGCTCGACAACATGATGAACGTGCTCACGCGCACGTCGTTTATCGGCATCATCGCGGTCGGCATGACTTTCGTGATCATCTCGGGCGGCATCGATCTCTCGGTCGGCTCGATGGCGGCGCTGATCGCGGGCAGCATGATCTGGCTGATGAACGGGCTCGCGGCGGGCATAGACGGCCATACGTTCGCGCCTTTGCTGATTCTCACGCTCGGCATCGTGTTCGCGCTCGTGCTCGGCGGGTTGTTCGGCTGCGCGCACGGCTTGCTGATCACGAAAGGGCGGATCGAGCCGTTCATCGTCACGCTCGGCACGCTGGGCATTTTTCGCGCGGTGCTGACCTGGCTTGCCGACGGCGGCGCGCTGACTTTGGATAACTCGCTATCCGACTTATATGGCCCAGTGTATTACGCGAGTCTGTTCGGCGTGCCGGTGCCGATCTGGGTGTTTCTGGTGGTCGCGGCGGGCGGCGCGCTGATTCTCAACCGCACGGCATTCGGCCGGCATGTGCAGGCCATCGGTTCGAACGAACAGGTCGCGCGTTACGCGGCGATTCGCGTCGATACCGTGAAGATCGTCACCTACGTGCTGCTCGGCATTTGCGTGGGCGTCGCCACGGTCCTGTATGTGCCGCGGCTCGGGTCCGCCACGCCGACGACCGGTTTGCTGTGGGAGCTCGAGGCGATCGCATCGGTGGTGGTCGGCGGCACGGCGCTCAAGGGCGGCGAAGGCCGCGTGATCGGCACGGTGATCGGCGCGATCCTGCTGTCGGTGATCGCGAACATTCTGAATCTGACCAGCATCATCAGCGTGTATCTGAACGCGGCGGTGCAGGGTGTGGTGATTATCTTCGTCGCGTTCGTTCAACGTGGACGGCGGTAGCGGTGGAGCTTCAGATTGCGCTTCAAACTGCAATAACGGTGAGTTGAGATCGGGGCGCACGAACGCCTCACACAAGGAGACATAACCATGAAGCAGGTTCTTCGAGCGGTCGGCGCCGGCATGCTGGCGTTGGGAATACTGGGTACGGCGAATGTCGCGCGCGCCGATGAAAAGGTCACGCTGGGCGTCGCGATTCCAACAGCCGACCACGGCTTTACGGGCGGCATCGTCTGGTGGGCGAATAAAGCGAAGACCGATCTGGAGAAAGCGCATCCCGATCTGAAAGTGATCGTGAAGACCGCGGCCGGCGCGCCCGAACAGGCGAACCAGTTGCAGGATCTCGTGACCGTCAACAAGATCAACGCACTCGTGATCTTCCCGTTCGAATCGGCCTCGCTCACGCAACCGGTGGCGCAGGTGAAGAAGAAGGGCGTGTACGTGACGGTGGTGGATCGCGGCCTGACCGACACCAGCGCGCAGGACGCCTACGTGGCGGGCGACAACACCGCGTTCGGCAAGATCCCCGCCGAGTTTCTGGCGAAGGAGCTGGGCGGCAAAGGCGACATCGTCGCGCTGCGCGGCATTCCGACCACGCTCGACAACGAACGCTGGACCGCGTTCACGAACGTGATCAAGAACTATCCGGGGATGAAGATTCTCGACGCGAAGTACGCGAACTGGAATCGCGACGACGCGTTCAAGGTCATGCAGGATTACCTGACGCGCTTCAAGCATATCGACGCCGTCTGGGCGGCGGACGACGACATGGCCGTGGGCGTGATCAAGGCGATCGAGCAGGCCAGGCGCACCGACATCAAGATCGTGTTCGGCGGTGCGGGATCGAAGGGCATGGTGAAGAACGTGATGGACGGCGCGCCGATGATCAAGGCCGACGTATCGTATTCGCCGAAGTTCATCTACGACGCCATCAAGCTCACCGCCGAGGCGCGCCTGAAGGGCGAGAAGCTGCCGCCCACGACGATCATTCCGTCGGTGCTGATCACGAAGGAAAACGCGCAGCAGTTCTATTTTCCGGACTCGCCGTTCTGATCCCAGCATCCGGGGCGCGCCGGCGGGCTTGAGACGGAACTTGTGCCGCCGCGGCGCGGCGGGCGCGCCCCGTTCGAGGAACCGTACGATGAAAACCATCAAAGGCCCAGCCATCTTTCTCGCCCAGTTCATGGGCGACGAGGTGCCGTTCGACAACCTCGCGCATCTCGCCGAATGGGCCGCGGGTCTCGGCTTCAAAGGGATTCAGGTGCCGTGCGACAGCCACCTGATCGATCTCGAACAGGCGGCGTCGAGCCAGACCTATTGCGACGAGTTGCGCGAGATTGTGGACGACGCCGGCGTGACGATCACCGAATTGTCGACGCATCTGCAAGGACAGCTTGTCGCCGTGCATCCGGCCTATGACGCATTGTTCGACGGCTTTGCCGCGCCGCAGGTACGAGGCGACCCGGCCGCGCGCACGCAGTGGGCGATCGAGCAGATGAAGCTCGCGGCGAAGGCTTCGCAGCGTTTGGGCTTGAGCACGCACGTGTCGTTTTCCGGGGCGCTGGCGTGGCCGTATCTGTACCCGTGGCCGCAGCGCCCGGCAGGCCTCGTGGAAGCCGCGTTCGACGAACTCGCGCGCCGCTGGACGCCGATTCTCGACGCGTTCGACGCAGCCGGCGTGGACGTGTGCTACGAACTGCACCCGGGCGAAGACCTGCACGACGGCGTGACGTTCGAGCGTTTTCTCGATGCGGTCAAGCAGCATGCGCGCGCCAACATCCTCTACGATCCGAGTCATTTCGTATTGCAGCAACTCGACTACCTCGCGTTCATCGACATCTATCACGAGCGCATCAAGGCGTTCCATGTGAAGGACGCGGAGTTTCGTCCGACCGGCAAACAGGGCGTGTACGGCGGCTACAGCGGTTGGGTCGAACGTGCGGGGCGGTTCCGCTCGCTCGGCGACGGGCAGATCGATTTCGGCGCGATCTTCTCGAAGATGGCGCAATACGATTTCCCCGGCTGGGCCGTGCTCGAATGGGAGTGCGCGCTGAAGCACCCGCACGACGGCGCGCGCGAAGGCGCGGAATTCATTCGCCGGCACATCATCCGCGTGGCCGAGCATGCATTCGACGATTTCGCGGGCAGCGGCGTGGACGCCGCGCAGTTGAAACGCGTGCTCGGCATCTGACGGCGGCGAGCCAACGCAAAGGAGCGAGGACGATGCCACAACGAAGGCTCAGGCTAGGGATGGTCGGCGGCGGGCAGGGCGCGTTCATCGGTGCGGTGCATCGGATCGCGGCGCGGCTCGACGATCGTTTCGAACTGACGGCGGGCGCGCTGTCGTCCGATCCGCAGCGCGCGCAGGCGAGCGCCGCCGAGGCCGGCATCCCGCGCAGCTATGCCGACTGGCGCGAGATGGCGCGCGCCGAGGCCGCGCGCGACGACGGCATCGACGCGGTGGCGATCGTCACGCCGAATCATCTTCATGCACCGGTGGCGACGGCGTTTCTCGAAGCCGGCATCCATATCGTGTGCGACAAGCCGCTGGCGATTTCGCTGGCCGAAGGCGAAGCGCTGGCGAAACTCGCTCGCGAGAAGAACCGGTTGTTCGCGTTGACGCATACGTATTCTGGCTATCCGCTGGTGCGTCATGCGCGCGAACTGATCGAACGAGGCGATCTCGGCGAGATACGCGTGGTGCAGGTCGAATATGCGCAGGACTGGCTGGCGGAACCGATCGAAACGAGCGGCACGAACAAGCAGGCCGGTTGGCGCACGGACCCGGCGTTAGCGGGTCCGGCGGGATGTCTCGGCGATATCGGCACGCATGCGTATCACCTTGCCGCGTTCGTCACGGGCATGACGCCGCGCGCGCTGTCCGCGGAAGTGCATACGTTCGTGCCGGGACGCCGTATAGACGATCACGTGCAGGCCATGCTGCGCTATCCGAACGGCGCGCGCGGGATGCTGTGGGCGAGCCAGGTGGCGAGCGGCGTGGAGAATGCTTTGCGTTTGAGGGTCTATGGGACGAAAGCCGGTTTGAGTTTCGACCAGGAGAATCCGAACGAATTGTGGGTCACGCCGTTGGGCGGCGAAGCTGCGCGCCTGACGCGAGGGCGCGTGAAGAGCGCGATCGCGGCGCATGCGACGCGTGTGCCGCCGGGGCATCCCGAAGGTTATCTGGAAGCGTTCGCGCAGTTGTACAAAGATGCGGCGTTGCAGATCGAAGCGCTGGACGCGGGCCGCGCGTTGCCCGCCGAAAGTCTCTTGCTTACGACGGTGGAAGACGGAGTGGCGGGTTTGCGCTTTATCGATGCCATGCTCGCGAGCAGCGCGGCGGATGGGCAGTGGCGCGAGATTGGCAACGCCTGAGGCGTTGATACGGTTAAGGGTGTGGAGCGGTCGCTCCGTTCAGCCGCCCTTGCTTTTCTTGAGCTGCTCTTCGAACGCGATATCCAGCTTGCTCGCCTTGCGAGGCTTCGGCGGGCCGAAAGCGTCGACGAATTTGACGAAGTCGTCGAGCGTCAGCGGATCGGAGACTTTCTTGTCCGTACCGCTCGATTTGTCGACCAGATAGAACAGGCCGCCGGACAGGCTGATCGCGGCGAACTGTGGATTGCCGCTGCGGGTTTTCAATCGCTCGACGGCGTGGATGGCTCGGGTGGTTCGCATGGTGGGGGAGACGGCTAGCTGAAGGGTTGCACTTTACCAGCAAAACGCCACATTGCCGTCCGGTCGGCGGTGGCCGAGGTGCTGGTGCATGGCACTTCCACGCAGACCGAGCCCAAAATTTGTACGATTTTTAGTCGTTGTACGATTTTATGATACATTCAAAAAAAATCGTACACAAGCAAGTCATGCCGCGCACTGCCAACTCGTTCCTTGAAACCCAGATTCTCGCCGACGCATGCGACGCTTTCGGGCGCTCGACCGGTCTCTACAAGGCGAAGCCTGTTCGCAGGGGCCTGCCGCGCGGCGTCGCTGCCATCGAATTTGATCTGGTCGGACGCAAATTCGAGATGCCTGCGCTCGTCGCGACCCGGCTGGGCGCAGCGGATATCGCGAACCTGCTCCTCGCGGAACATCGGTCTTCTGCAAGGGAGACGCGTCCTCTCGAACGCCCGCTCATGCTGGTCGCGTCCTATGTCGAGCCGGAACTCGCCGGCCGTCTGATTGAGCAGAAAGTGCCGTTTTTGGACACAGCGGGGAACGTTTTTCTGAGCGAGTCTGAATGCATGGTGATGATCAGTGGCCGGCCAAAACCGGAGCAACTGAAAAAGTCGCCTGCGGGGCGTTCCACGACGCGCAAAGGCCTACAAGTGATGTTCGCTATTGCGACGCAACCGGGTCTTGTGTCGCAACCGTACAGAACTATCGCACAGGCCTGCGGCGTCGCATTGAGCACCGTGAACCAGGTCATCGACGATCTGCAGTTCCGGGGGCTGGTCGCGCTGAAAAGCAGCGGCGAGCGCATCTTTCCCGACAAGCAGAAATTTGTCTCCGAGTGGACAAGCCTTTATCCGACCCGGTTGCGATTCAAGCTTGGAGCCCGACGTTTCGCCAGCACGACGCCTGACTGGTGGCGCGAGTTCGACTTCGCAAAGTTCGACGCGCGTCTCGGTGGCGAGTCGGCCGCTGACATCCTGACGCACGAGTTGAAGGCTGCAAACGTCACCGTTTACAGTCGTGTTCCGCTTGGCAATCAGTTCATGCTGAGCGCCAGGTTGCGCCCTGATCCGCGTGGCGATGTCGAGATTCTCGAAGCGTTCTGGCCGGAGCCTCTCGAGAGCGCCTGGATAGAATCCGGCGGCCAGCCGCTAGTCCACCCACTTCTCATCTACGCGGACCTCGTCGCCTCAGGCGACAGCCGTAATCTTGCCGCCGCCACGCAAATCTATGAGCAGTACATTACCCAGTCTTAAGGTTGCCGCAGAGCGACCCGTGCACCCCGTCACCGCGGCGCTGCTTGCCCATGTCCAGGAGACAGCGAATTGGCTCGGCGCCAAGTTTGTCGTGGCCGGCGCGACAGCACGGGATCTGGTGCTTTGGCATGTGCATGGCATTCGAGCGGAACGTGCTACACGCGATGTCGACGTTGCCGTTTGTGCGATCAGTTGGAATGCGTACGGCGCGCTGATTGCCGGGCTCGAGCGAACAGGCCTGTTCAGGGCGAGTACCGGGGCCCAGCAGACCCTGGTTTTCGATGATCCGGACATTGGTCATCCGGTGCCGTTGGATCTGGTTCCATTCGGTGAGCTTGAAGCCCCTGAAGGTTCGGTCGCCTGGCCGCCCAAGGGCGAAGTCGTGATGAATGTTCTCGGCTTCCGGGAGGCTATTGATACGTCCGTCGAGATCGACATTGGCGAGCGTCTCACGGTACCGGTCGTGACCCTGCCGTCTCTGGCGCTTCTAAAGATTCTTGCGTGGCACGACCGGCGCGCCTTGAGAAATGCCGACGCGTCGGACCTGCTTCTGATTCTTCGCAACTACTGCGACGCGGGCAATGCGGAGCGCATCTGGGTGGACGGGGCAGACCTGCTCGAGCAGCATGATTTCGACGTCGATCTCGCTGCGTCGGCGCTGCTCGGCCGCGAATCGCGACAGATCGCTTTGCCGGCAACCTTCGATGCCGTCTCCGCGATCCTCTCGGACAATGCTGTATACGACGTGCTGAGGCGCGACATGCTGGCCCGTGCCGTCATTCAGATGCTGGACGACTTCCCCGATGGATCCGACCGGACGTTATCGGCTTTCCGGGATGCATTCCTCGGCATATCGACCAGCGCTTGAACCGTTGGGAACGGGTAACGAGGTCCGCCTTGAGCTGAGTTACTGGCTCAAATAAACGAACTTACCGTTCCTGATCACGCCCATCACGCTCGCCCGCTGATCCAACCCAACGTGATCCTTCGGGCTCGTGTTGACCACGCCGTTCGGCACCACCAGTTCATGCGCATGTTCCAGCTCGTCACGCAGCGCCGTGCGGAACGCCGGCGTGCCCGGCTGCGCCGTCTTCAGCGCACGGGCCACCGCGTCCTGCAAGCGCGGATACACACCGGCTGCATCGCCCGCGAACTGCGTCACGCTGCCCGGGCCGTACTTTGCCTCATATTCGTTCGTGAAGGCGAGCGCCGCCTTTTTCGCCGGATGATCGGCCGGCAGCGTACGCGCCACCACGACCGGCTGGGTCGGGAACAGCGTGCCTTCCACGTCCTTGCCGCCCAGCTTGATGAACTCGGGCGTGGCGATGCCATGCGTCTGATAGATCGCGCCCTTGAAGCCGCGCTCGATCAGCGTGCGTTGCGGCAGCACCGTCGGCGTGCCGGCGCCCGCGATCAGGATCGCGTCGGGCCTGGCGGCCATCAGCTTCAGGATCTGGCCGGTGACGCTCGCGTCGGTGCGGTTATAGCGCTCCGTGGCGACCAGCTGAATATGGCGCAGCGCCGCGAACTTGCTGAACTCGTTCAGCCAGCTTTCGCCGTAGCCGTCCGCGAAACCGATGAAACCGACCGTCTTCACGTTGTGGTTCGACATGTAGCGCGTCATCACGTCGGCCATCGCGCTGTCGGTCTGCGCCATCTTGTAGGCCCATACCTTCTTGCCTTCCTGCGGCTCCACCACGCTTGCCGAGCCGATCAGTGTGATCATCGGCGTCTGGCTTTCGGCGACCGGATCGAGCGCGGCCATAGCCGCCGGCGTGATGTTCGGGCCGACGATCACGTCCACGTGGTCTTCGTTGATCAGCTTGCGGATATTGCGCACGGCGGCGCCGGGGTCAGAGGCGTCGTCGAGGAAAATGTAGTCGGCCTTCTGGCCGGCGATGGTGGCGGGCCACATCAGCATCGCGTTCTTGCTGGTGATGCCGATCACGGCCGCCGGGCCGGTGCTCGACAGGTCGATGCCGACCTTGATGTCGGCGTGTGCAGCGGTGGCGAGCAGGAGCGCGCTCAAACTAAAAGCGGCGGCGAGGCCGCTGATTCTTTTCTTATACGACGTCATCGAAGGGTCTCCGTAGCAAGAAGCGGTGGTGATATCAAAGTTCGTAGGTTTCGTGTTCGCCCTTGAGCGCCTGCTCGATCAGCTTGCGGTTCATGCTCGGCGACAGCAGTTCGACGAGCGTGTACACATAGCTGCGCAAATAAGCACCCTGTTTCAGCGCGACCCGCGTCACGTTGCTGCCGAACAGGTGGCCGACCGGCATGGCGCGCAGATGACGGTCGCGCTCGGCGTTGAACGCGATATCCGCCATGATGCCGACGCCAAGGCCCAGTTCCACGTAGGTCTTGATTACGTCGGCGTCGATTGCCTCCAGCACGATATCCGGATGCAGACCGCGCAGGCGGAACGCCTCGTTGATCTTGGTGCGGCCGGCGAACGCGTTGTCGTAGGTGATCAGCGGATACTGGGTCAGATCATCCAGCGACAAAAGTTTGCGGTCGAGCAGCGGATGATCCGGTTGCATGACCGCCACGTGGTGCCACTGGAAGCACGGCAGCGACACCAGTTCCTTATAGTTGGAGATCGCCTCGGTGGCGATGCAGAGGTCGGCCTGGTCGTGGATCACCATTTCGGCGACCTGAGTCGGGCTGCCTTGCAGAATCGAAAGGTGGACCTTGGGAAAGCGCTTCTTGAATTCGGCGATCGCGGCGGGCAGCGAGTAGCGCGCCTGGGTGTGGGTGGCGGCGATCACCAGATTGCCCTGGTCCTGCGCCGCGTAATCTTTACCGACCCGTTTGAGGCTCTCGACTTCCTGCAGAATCTTCTCAACCGACTGAAGAATGATGCGCCCCGGCTCGGTCAGCGAGCGCACCCGCTTGCCGTGTCGTGTGAAGATTTCCACGCCGAGCTCGTCCTCCAGCTCGATGATCGCCTTGGAAACCCCCGGTTGGCTTGTAAACAGGGCCTTCGCCGCTTCCGTCAGGTTGAAATTCTGCCGCACTGCCTCGCGGACGAAGCGGAACTGGTGTAGGTTCATATATAACCTCTCCGCATATCAAAAGAATTTTTTAGTCGTTTGAAATATAAGGCGAGTTTATTACGATCTGTCCATCTTTTTCAATATGGATATCTGTATTTGTCATAAGCAAATGAACGATGGGTCTAAACGTTCATCTGCGGCTGCTGACAAAGAGAGGTATTCAAGGCGCGGCGGAACCGGACCGCCGTGTATCACTGCAAAAATTGGGGTCCCCGAATGTACCAATACGATCAGTACGACCAGACCATCGTCGATGAACGGGTCGCGCAGTACGCCGATCAGGTTCGCCGCCGCTTGTCGGGCGAATTGAGCGAAGAGGAGTTTCGTCCGCTGCGCCTGCAGAACGGCCTGTATATGCAGCGTCACGCGTACATGCACCGCATCGCGATTCCCTACGGCAACCTGCGCAGCGACCAGATGCGCGTGCTCGCGCAGATCGCCCGTGAGCATGACCGCGGTTACGGCCACTTCTCGACGCGCTCGAACATCCAGTACAACTGGATCAAGCTCGAAGAAACGCCGGAAATCCTGCGCAAGCTCGCCGCGGTGCAAATGCACGGCATCCAGACCTCGGGCAACTGTATCCGCAACATCACCGCCGACCAGTTCGCCGGCGTGGCGCCGGATGAAGTGGTCGATCCGCGTCCGTGGGCTGAAATCCTGCGTCAATGGTCGACGTTCCACCCCGAATTCGCGTGGCTGCCGCGCAAGTTCAAGATCGCCGTGTCCGGTTCGAAAGAAGACCGCGCTGCCGTGCAGATTCACGACATGGGCGTGTATCTGAAGAAGAACGAGCAGGGCGAACTGGTGGTCGACATTCTGGCCGGCGGCGGCATGGGCCGCACGCCGATCATTGGCGCGATCATCCGCAAGGATCTGCCGTGGCAACATCTGCTGACGTACTGCGAAGCCGTGCTGCGTGTGTATAACCGCTACGGCCGCCGCGACAACATGTACAAGGCGCGGATCAAGATTCTCGTGAAGGCGTTGAGCCCGGAGAAATTCTCGGCGCAAGTCGAAGAAGAATGGCAGCACCTGAAGGACGGTCCTTCGACGCTCACGCAAGCCGAAGTGGATCGCGTGTCGCAATACTTCCAGCCGCCGGTCTACGAAAAGCTCGCGGATACGGACGCTTCTTATGAAAAGCATCTGCTGGAAAACCGCGCGTTCGCCCGTTGGGTCGAGCGTAACGTGCGTCCGCACAAGGTGTCGGGCTACTCATCGGTGACCTTGTCTTTGAAGCCGACCACCATCGCCCCCGGCGATGCAACGGACGCGCAGATGGAAGCGGTCGCCGATTGGGCCGACGAGTACTCGCTCGGCGAAGTCCGCGTTTCGCACGAACAGAACCTGATTCTCGCCAACGTCAAGAAGCGCGACCTGTTCGCGCTGTGGGAAAAGGCCAAGGCGGCAGGTTTCGCGACGCCGAACATCGGCTTGCTGACCGACATCATCGCGTGCCCGGGCGGCGACTTCTGCTCGCTCGCGAATGCGAAGTCGATTCCGATCGCGCTCGCCATCCAGGAGCGTTTCAACGATCTGGACTACGTGTACGACCTGGGCGACGTCTCGCTGAACATCTCGGGCTGTATCAATGCGTGCGGTCACCACCACATCGGCAACATCGGCATTCTGGGCGTCGATAAGGACGGCTCGGAGTGGTATCAGGTGACGCTCGGCGGCGAACAGGGCTCGGGAGCCACCGGCGCGCACCTCGGCCGCGTGATCGGCCCGTCGTTCTCGGCGGAAGAAATGCCGGACGTGATGAGCAAGGTGATCGATACCTTCGTGGAAAACCGTCACGAAGGCGAGCGCTTCATCGAAACGTATAACCGCATCGGCATCACCCCGTTCAAGGAACGTGTGTACGCCTCGCGTCAACCGGCTCACGCGTAACCGCGAAAAGGATACTGAACAGATGGCTTCTATCATCAAGAATCGCGCGATCGTCAACGATGACTGGACGGTGGTGCGCCCGGCCGAAGATGGCACGCTGCCCGCATTGAACGACCTGCCCGCAGGCAAGGTGCTGGTGCCGCTCGCGTTGTGGCAGGCTGAGCGTGATGCGCTGAGCGCTTCGCGCAGTGCCGCTGAAATCGGCGTGTGGCTCGCGCCGGATAGCGAACCGGCGGATATCGTCGCCGACTTCGACAAGATCGCGCTGATCGGCGTGGACTTCCCGGTGTTCCGCGACGGCCGCGGCTATAGCATCGGCCGCCTGCTGCGCGAGCGTTATGGCTACAAGGGCGAACTGCGCGCGATCGGCGACGTGCTGCGCGATCAGCTCGCGTTCATGTTCCGTTGTGGCTTCGACGCCTACGCGCTGCGCGCCGATAAAGACTTCGACGACGCGCTCAAGGCGTTCGACGAATTCAGCTTCAACTATCAGGGCGCGGTGAACTCATTGCCGCTGTTCCGCCGCCGCGAATCGGGAGAATTGGGCGAATTGGCGAAGGCCTCGGCATGAGCGAAGTCCAAGCCCTCACGCTGGAACTCGCAGCGAAGGTGGAGCGCCTCGATGCGCTGCTCGATTCGATCGCCGCGCGTCATGCGAACGTGAAGCTCGCCAGCAGCCTTGCCGCGGAAGACATGCTGCTCACGCACGCGATTCTCTCGCGTGGCGTGAAGATCGGCATCTTCTCGCTGAACACGGGTCGTTTGCATGCTGAAACGCTGGGCATGCTCGATCGTGTGAAAGAGCGGTACGGTTACGAGATCGAACAGTTTCACCCGCAAGCCGCCGCGGTCGAGGAGTATGTCGGCACGCACGGTCTGAACGCGTTTTATGAAAGCGTCGATCTGCGCAAACGCTGCTGCGAAATCCGCAAGGTCGAGCCGTTGAACCGCGCGCTGTCGGATGTCAGCGCATGGGTGACGGGCCAGCGCCGCGAGCAGTCGGTGACGCGTGCCGAGTTGCATGCGGAAGAGCACGACGCCGCGCGCAATATCGCCAAATTCAATCCGCTGACCGACTGGACCGAAGCCGAAGTGTGGGCCTACCTGAAAGCGTTCGATGTGCCGATCAATCCGCTGCATGCGCGCGGCTACCCGAGCATCGGCTGCGAACCTTGTACGCGCGCCGTGCGTCCCGGCGAAGATAGCCGGGCAGGGCGCTGGTGGTGGGAGTCGCGCGATACGAAGGAATGCGGTCTGCACATCACGACGATTGCGCCGATCGCGGTCGAGCGCGGCGCGGACGCCCAGGCCTGAAGTTTCAGCGAACGGGCCTTGGCTTTTGGCCCGCACGCTGCACATATCGATTTGAATACTTGCGCTTCGGCGAGCAACCGCTCGCTGGGCGTATCAACGAAGGACCCAAACATGAGCGCCACGCTCGATTCCACTGTCAATGCACCGCTCGCCAACACGGCAGACCGGATGGATCACCTCAATTGGCTCGAAGCCGAGTCGATTCACATCCTGCGCGAACTGGTTGCCGAGTGCAGCAAGCCCGCGCTGCTGTTTTCGGGCGGCAAGGATTCGGTCGTGGTGCTGCACCTTGCGCTGAAGGCCTTCGGTATCGGCGCGAATCGCAAGACCGTGCTGCCGTTCCCGCTCGTGCATATCGACACCGGCCACAACTACGAGGAAGTGATCGACTTCCGCGATCGTCGCGCGCAAGAGATCGGCGCGGAACTGGTGGTGGGTCATGTGGAAGATTCGATCAAGCGCGGCACGGTGCGTCTGCGCCGTGAACTGGATTCGCGCAACGCCGCGCAAGCGGTGACGCTGCTCGAAACCATCGAACAATACGGCTACACCGCGCTGATCGGCGGCGCGCGCCGCGACGAAGAAAAGGCCCGTGCGAAAGAGCGCATCTTCTCGTTCCGCGACGAATTCGGCCAATGGGATCCGAAGGCGCAGCGCCCGGAACTGTGGAGCCTGTACAACGCGCGCCTGCATAACGGCGAACACCTGCGCGTGTTCCCGATTTCGAACTGGACCGAACTCGACGTGTGGCAGTACATCGCCCGTGAAAAGCTCGAACTGCCGTCGATCTACTACGCGCATGAACGCGAGATCGTGCGCCGCAACGGCCTGCTCGTGCCCGTCACGCCGCTCACGCCGATGCGTGAAGGCGAGACCAGCGAAACCGCGCAGGTGCGTTTCCGTACCGTCGGCGACATTAGCTGCACATGCCCGGTGGAGAGCGATGCGGACGATATCGAGAAGATCATCGCCGAAACGGCGGTGACCGAAATCACGGAACGCGGCGCGACGCGCATGGACGATCAGGTCTCCGAAGCCGCGATGGAACAGCGTAAGAAGCAAGGTTATTTCTAAGCACACGGACGAGGGTAAGACAATCATGAGCGGTATTCACCAACCAGAAGACCTCGGCGTGCTGCGTTTCATCACTGCGGGCAGCGTCGACGATGGTAAGAGCACGCTGATCGGCCGCCTGCTGTACGACAGCAAGGCTGTGCTTTCAGATCAACTTTCGGCCCTGTCGCGCGCGAAGAATAAGCGTACCGTCGGCGACGAAATCGATCTGTCGCTGCTGACGGACGGTCTCGAAGCCGAACGCGAGCAAGGCATCACGATTGACGTCGCGTACCGTTACTTCGCTACGGCGAAGCGCAAGTTCATCATCGCCGACACGCCGGGTCACGAGCAATACACGCGCAATATGGTGACGGGTGCGTCGACCGCCCATGCGGCGATCATTCTCGTCGATGCAACGCGCGTGACGTTCGTGGATGGTGTCGCGCAACTGCTGCCGCAAACCAAGCGTCATAGCGCGATCGTCAAGCTGCTCGGTTTGCAGCACGCGATCGTCGCGATCAACAAGATGGATCTGGTCGATTACAGCGAGCAGCGCTTCAACGAGATTCGTGATGCGTACGTCGAACTCGCGCGTCAACTGGGCTTGAACGATGTGCGCTTCGTGCCGGTGTCGGCGCTCAAGGGCGACAACATCGTGACGGCCAGCGAACGCATGCCGTGGTACGCGGGCGAACCGCTGCTCGACCTGCTCGAAGCGCTGCCGGTCGAAGTGCCGACGGGCCAGGCGCTGCGTTTCCCGGTGCAATGGGTGGCGCGCCAGGACGGCAGCCAGGCCGACGATTTCCGCGGCTACATGGGCCGTGTGGAAGCCGGCGAAGTGAAGCTCGGCGATACGATCGTCGTGTTGCCGGCCAATCGTGAAGCAACGGTGGCTGAAATCATCGCGCCGGTGCCGGGCGGTACGGCTGCGGTGGACCGCGCGTTCGCCGGTCAAACGGTGACGATTCGTCTGGCGGAAGACGTCGACGTGTCGCGCGGCGACACTTTCGTGCTGCGTGAAGAGGCGCCGGAACCGGCCAAGAAACTGGAAGCCGACCTGTGCTGGTTCGACGACACGCCGCTGTCGACGCAACGCAAGTATCTGTTGAAGCAGACCACCAACACGGTGTTCGCGCGGATCGGTGCGATCAAGGAAGTGCTCGACGTGCACACGCTGTCGCAGGCGACGGATCGCAAGGATCTGACGATGAACGACATCGGCCGTGTGGCGCTGACGTTGCAGAAGCCGCTGGTGTGCGATGTGTACGACTCGCATCAGGGCACGGGTGCGTTCGTGCTGATCGATGAGGCGACGCATCATACCGTTGCGGCGGGGATGATTCGGGCGTTTTCGGCGTAAGTTAAGTGTGACGCTTGTAGATTGCTGCGTCATGCCGGTGCCCTAACGGACAGGTTGAGGCAAATGGGTAAGGTTTATCTGATCGGCGCAGGGCCGGGTGCTGCGGACCTGATTACGGTGCGTGGCGCGCGGCTTCTGGGCGCCGCCGATGTGGTGTTGCACGATGCGCTCGTCGAGCCGGCTATGCTGGACTATGCGCCTTCGCGTGCGCGGCGGATTGCTGTTGGGAAACGCTGCGGGCAGTTGTCGACGGCGCAGCAGTTCATCAATAAGCAAATTGTGGATGCTGCTTTGGAGCATGACGTGGTGGTGCGCCTTAAAGGCGGGGATCCGATGTTGTTCGGGCGTGCTGATGAGGAAATGCGCGCGCTTGAGGCTGCCGGCATCGAGTATGAGGTTGTGCCTGGGATTACTGCTGCTCTCGCGAGTGCTGCTTCTTTGAAACGGTCGCTGACGTTGCGGGGTGTGTCGCGCAGTGTTGCGTTGGCTACTTTTAGCCGGGCGCCTGGGTCTGAGGAGATTCGCGAGCAGGTTAATGCGGATTCTCTGGTTTTTTATATGGGCCGGGATAGTGGGGTGGAGATTGCGCAGCAGTTGATTGAGGCTGGGCGCGGTGTGGCTACGCCTGTGGCTATTGTTGAGGCTTGTTCTACTGCGCGTGAGCGGATGCTTTTTCTTACTCTCGAAGAGTTGGCTGCTGGGGAGGCGCAGAAGTGGGTTGATGCTTCGCAGCCTAGTTTGCTGATGATTGGGGAGGCTTTTGCTGCGCGGCAGGTCGGTGTGGTCCGCTCCGCGGATGGGTTGTTGGTCGCGGCTTGAGGTTCTTCGTTTCTTCTTCTCTTGGCCATTTTTGCTGCTTGCTTTCGGTGTTGGCCTTTCCTTGATTTCGTGTCGGTCTATTAGTGTTGCCTGTGCGGGGCGGCACTTACTTTCTTTGCCGCCGTGTATGGGCTCGGGACATGGGTAACACCCGTATCGGGACATAGGTAACACATTTAACCAGTCATTTCGTCAGGTTCAGGTTGATGGTGTCGAAGTGATGATGGGCAATGTAAAGGTCGTAGCAGTCAGGTTGCGTTGTGCTCCGCCGGATGGCGACGGGCAGATTCTCAAGCGCGCTTGAGACCTTGAAACGTCGGGACATGAAGCGCAGTTCGCCGTTCACGCGCACCCGAACGACGGTGTCTGCGTCGCCATACTTCAGCGGCGGTAGCCGCTCAGGATAGGGGCGTGGACTTGGCCTGTAGCGCGTGATTGGCGTATCCATGTCCAGCGTCTGATGGGGGCGCTGCGTGTTGTAGACGATACGCCAGGTGTCGAATGCCCGCTGCGCGCCACAGAAACTGGCGAAGTGCCTGCCGCTGAGCAGCTCAGGCTTCAGCGTGCGGTGAAACCGCTCGTCCTTGCCGTTGGTCTGCGGATGTGCCGGACGGCTGTACGATATCTTCACGCCCAGACGGATCAGCCAGATGCCCAGCATGGTGAGCTGTCCTGGCTGGGCAGGACTGCCCCACGGCGAGCCGTTGTCGGCGTTGATGCGCAACGGCAGCCCGTAACGGCGAAACGCGTCGCGCCGCCGCCTGCGCACGGCCTGCGTGTCGGTCGTGCCGCATGCGTCGAGTACCACATTGAAGCGTGAATGATCATCAAGCACGGTGAGCGGCGAGCAGCGCCGGCCATCGTTAAGCTCGATCCAGCCCTTGAAATCCATCTGCCACAGATCGTTGGGCTGCTCGTGCTCGAAGCGCTTCCAGGGCGTCGCCGCCACCGATGCTTCGGGCACGGTCAGGCCGTGTCGATGCACAATCCGGGTCACGGTGCCCGCTGTGGGCACGACAGGCTCACCGAGATCACGCAGTCGCCGTTCGAGCTTGCGTCCACCCCATCGATGTTCGTTACGTAGCGAAACCACGCGCTGCTCAATCTCGGGGGGCGTGCGGTTCGGGCTGGATAGCGGCCTGCGCGAGCGGTCTTCCAGCCCGGCTTCGCCAGACTGTGCGTACCGGTGAGCTACTTGTAGCCGGTCTTCGCGCTGATGCCGTAACGCTGGCACAACTCGCGACGGTGGGCGCCTTTTTTGCAGGGCGAGCCGAACAAATTCCAGACGCAGGTTCACGGTATCTCTCGGGTTCCACGACATGGCCAGCTCCGGAAAAAACGTCTTCAGAGTGTTACCCATGTCCCAGTTCCATACACGGCGGCAAAGAAAGTGAGTGCCGCCTCGCGCCGCAATGCTCTCAACTTAAGCCCCGCTGCATCAAGCGAGTTTGTACGGGAGATGGAAGTGGGGCTTGGCTTTTCTGGGTGGTCTTGGATAGGCGCGTGAGGGCTGTATCCGGCATCGGGTCTGGTGGATCATTTCCAGCACACCGGCGAGGCCGTCCAGACAGCGCCGGATGCGCAGAAGGCACGCGCCGAGGATAGGCTTGAGTGCGCCCAGTGCATACACCCGGTTAGGACGGCTGGCATGTCTGTCGCCGTGCGGCGCATCGAGATCGCTGAGCAGTGTGCACAGGTTGTCGGCGAGGATTTTTTTGCGCCGAAGTCCTGCTGTAACGCCAGGTGGCACCGTTGAACGGTTTCCCAATCCGGAGAAGCTGGTGAGCTATTTCGGGCTGAACCCGTCGGTCTATCAGTCGGGCCCAACGCCCGCCAGGCACGGCCACATCACCAGGCGGGGACGTTCTTACGCGCGAGGATTGCTCGTCGAGGCAGCCTGGGGCGCAGCACAGGCGCCCGGCCCTCTGCGCGCTTTCTTCCTGCGCGTACGCGACCGTCGCGGCCAGCAGGTCGCCATTGTCGCGACGGCACGCA
>NZ_JAMWXW010000055.1:0-30524 GCF_031570135.1 Paraburkholderia sp. USG1
CCGCTTCTTCAACCGCGATTTCATCGAACGGATTCATCGACATCTTCACGTTCGCGATGTCGACGCCCGTGCCGTCCGACTTCACCCGGACTTTCACGTTGTAATCGACTACTCTTTTGACTGGCACAAGAATTTTCACTCACATCCTCCTCAATTACACAACGTCCCAGACACGCTCACCGCACCAGGACCGATCTTCTGACAGCGCCGACACGCCCTTTGCACTCTCCACGCTGACGATCGCCGCTTCGAGCGCCGCCGCCTGCGACAGCACATGTTCCGCGCAAAACCGCGCTGTCGCGCGCTACGCGCCGTGGAACTTCGGATCGGTCTGCATCGGCCGCGCCGACGCCACAGCATTGCGCGCGCCATCTGCCGGCCGCTCGGCATGAGCGCTTGCGCGGCCGTCCCGCCGTCGTGCAGCGTATTGCGGCCGACCAGATCGTTAGCCTAACGGCCGTTATGCTCTAGTAAATCGGCAGGATGCGCGCGTCGCGGCAGAACTGCACGGCGCCCGTTTCCTCGATGAAGCCCGTGCGGCATGAGCCTGCACGCCGAGGCTCGTCACGTCGATCGAAAGTTCGGTGCTCCAGCCTTTCAAGATGAGCGCGAGGTATTCGTAGCGCGCCCGATGCGCGGCAGGCGCCGCGTCGTCGGGATGGCGGGGCGCAAGGTCGCTATGGGCAGCCGCCACGTATGCAAGAACACCGAGCACCAACTGCACGATGTTCTGCGCCATGCCGGAAGCAGTAGAACCCGGCTCCGCCGCTCGCTGTCAGGCAGGCTCGGGGATGCGCGGCGAAGCCGGAGGCGACGTCTGAATATCTCGCATGCTGTGGCGCTCACGATAATGCGCGTGCCACGCGAGTGCTTCTTCGATCAGATGGGGCGTCTGTCCGCCGCGCGCACCCGCCTTTGCCACGTAATCGCGCAGCGCGTCGCGGTACAGCGGGTCCGCGCAATGCATGATGATCCGCTGCGCGCGTTCGCGCGGCGCCAGTCCGCGCAAGTCGGCCAAGCCGTGCTCGGTGACGATCACGTCGACATCCTGTCCGATATGGTCGACGTGCGACACCATCGGCACGATGCTCGAAATATCGCCATTCTTCGCCAGCGATTTCGTCACGAACACAGAGAGGTACGCATTGCGTGCAAAGTCGCCGGAGCCCCCAATGCCGTTCATCATGTGCGTGCCGCCAACATGCGTCGAGTTCACGTTGCCATAGATATCGCATTCGAGCGCGGTGTTCACCGCAATGACGCCCAGCCGGCGAATGACTTCCGGATGATTGCTGATCTCCTGCGGCCGCAGCAGGACGCGTGACCGGTAGCGCGCCAGCCCCTCGAAAAAGCGTGTCTGATATTCACTCGACAGCATGATCGCAGACGCACACGCGAAGTCGACACACCCGGCATCGAGCAACTCGATTGCTCCGTCCTGAAGCACCTCTGAATACATGCGCAGGCCGCTAAAACCTGAATCGACGAGCCCATGCAATACCGCGTTCGCGATCGAGCCGACGCCGGCCTGAAGCGGCTGCAACGAGGAACCCAGCCGACCCGCGCGAACCTCGTGCGAGAAAAAGCTGCTCAGATGCCCGGCAATCTGCGTGGTGTCGGCATCCGGCGGCAGAACCTTGTTGGGGCTGTCGCCCTTGCGCGTGACGACGATCGCAGCAATCTTTCTGGGGTCCAGAGGAATATACGGAAGGCCGATTCTTTGCGCCGCGTTCGTGAGCGGGATAGGCTCCCGGGCGGGACGTGACAGCGGCAGATAGACGTCGTGCAGCCCTTCGAGCTCGAGCGGCATATCCAGGTTGATCTCGACGATAACCTGCTTCGCGAGCGCGGCGAACACCGCCGAATTGCCGACCGACATGGTCGGCACGATACCGGCCTCGCCAACCGCCACGGCTTCGATCACGGCGACGTCGACGGGTCCGAGGAATCCGTCTCGCAGTTGCTCCGCCATCTCCGACAGGTGGAGGTCCATGAACATGGCCTCGCCGGCGTTGATCTGGTTGCGCAGGGATTTGTCCGACTGAAAAGGCATGCGCCGGGAAATTGCACCCGCATCGGCGAGCACCCCGTCGACCTCGTATCCCACCGATGCGCCTGTCATCAGCGTGATCCGTAACGACTGCTCGCGGGCGCGCGCAGCCAGCGCGAGAGGGACTGCCTTGCAGTCGCCGGCGGCACCAAAGCCGCTCATGCCGACGGTCATGCCGTCGTGAATCAGCGATGCGGCCTCCTCTGCCGTCACAATCCTGTCGCGAAGCTGCGACAGGCGAATCCGCTCCTCAAACACTTCCGCCTCCTTTGATACGGGACTTTATGCCGACACGACGCCATTCCGTTCGATGAATGACGCCTATCCGGCTCTATATGTCATCAAGTTTAATGAAGATTCATCGATGCATAACGTGATTTAATGTCATGAATTCCAGTCGTTTTTTTCATGACCTCGTGGTACGGACATGCCGATCGATATCCGCGCATTGCGCTACTTTGTGGAAACCGTCCAGCTGGGCAGCTTCACCCAGGCGGCGGCCGCTGTCTTTGTCACCCAGTCGACAATCAGCAAGATGGTGCGGCAGCTCGAAGACGAAGTCGGTCAACCGCTTCTGATCCGAGACGGCAGGCAGGTGCAGCTCACCGATGTGGGGCGTGTGGTCTACGAGCGCGGCTTGCAGGCACTCTCCGTGATTCGCGAACTGCAAACAGAGGTCGCCGACGTTGCGCAGCTCGGTCGCGGCCAGCTCACCGTGGGCATGCCGCCAATGGGCAACCTGTTCTTCCCGGCCGCCGTCAGGGCCTTTCAGCAACGCTACCCGAAGCTCGAACTGCGGCTCGCCGAACACGGCGGGCAGTTGCTCGAACAGAAAGTGATCGCGGGTGAACTGGAAGTAGGCGCAACCGTGCTATTGCCGGGAAGCAGCCAGGAGCAGCTCGCGACCCGCGTGATTGCGCGCTGCACGATCTGGGCCGTGGGACCGCGCGAGGTGCCGTGGGCGGGACGCCGCACCGTGAAGCTCGCCGCGCTGAAGGATCAGCCGCTGATCCTGCTGGACGACGGATTTGCGTTGACCCGGCGCCTTCACGCGGCATTTCAGGAGGCCGGCATCGAGCCGCACGTGGTGGCCAGAAGCGGACACTGGGACTTTCTTGCGGCGATGGCGGCAGCGGGGCTCGGCACCACCTTCCTGCCCGAACCGTTTCTGGCGCGCCTCGACGTCGGCAATCTCGCGATCGCGCGGGTAACGGAGCCCGCGCTCGACTGGACGCTCACGCACATCTGGTCCCCGGATCGCTACATGTCACACGCCGCGCGTGCGTGGCTCGCCATATGCGACGAAGTGTTGGGCAAACAGGCGCGCGTCGGCGCGCCTTAGCCTTGGAGCGCCGTTATCGACTTGCGGCCGGGCAATGAGCAACTGCATTGCATGCGTAACATCTGAGGATTGCTGCTAGCATCGCGGAGCGTAACGCCGCTGTAGCCGGCGCTACCGGCGCATTTCCGTTACCTGGGGTAGCAAGGTGATTCTCGATATCCGGACACTTTACGTTGTCACTGCAGTCGCCTGTCTCGTACTCGGCGCGCTGCAGCTGGTCGCCTACGGTACACAACGGTTTGAGCGCTGGCCGGCATGGTGGGGCCTCAGCAATGTGCTGCTGGGATTGGGAACGCTCGGCGTCGCGCTGCGCGGCACGGCGCCTGATTTCGTGACCGTGCAATTGGCGAACGTGGTGACGGTAGCCGCGTTTCTGTTGCTGCTCGTGTCCGTGCGTGCCTTCGCGCAGCGACCGCCACTGCCCTGGTGGCTGATAGTGTGCATTGCTGCGTCGCAGGTGCTGCTCTTCACGTTCTGGTCCGCGCCGGGCGACTTCCGCGAGCGTATCGCATTCGAATCCGTGCTCTTCGCGCTATTCGACGCGGCGATCGTCGTCGAAGGAGTGCGGCTGGCACGGCGGCATCGGCTCAAGTCCGCGTGGCTGCTCGCCGGATGCTTCGGTGCGACCGCCTTGCTGTTTTCGGTGCGTGCAGCGATGGCCACACGGGGTGCGATCGGCGGCACGACCCTGTTTTCTTCCCCCACGCCGATCTACCAGTGGATGGCTGCGACTGGCGAGGTGTTCATCACGCTGCGCGGCTTCACGTTGCTGCTGATGGCCGCCGAACGCAGCCACCAGTTGCTGTTCGACCATGCGCAGCGCGATCCCTTGACGGGTGCGTTGAATCGCGGCGGCCTGCGCCTGTCGTATGAGCGGGTGGCAGCCGCTCGCGGCATGGCGCGACACGACGACACGATGTTGGGCCTCGTGTCGCTCATCGTGATCGATCTCGACCACTTCAAGGCAATCAACGACACACATGGCCATACGATGGGCGACGATGTGCTGCGGCTATTCGCGACCACCGCGCGCGACGACCTGCGCACCGGCGACACGCTTGCGCGCTATGGCGGCGACGAATTCGTCGCGATGCTGCCGCACACCGGCGGCGACGAAGCCCTTGCGCTCGCCGAACGGATCCGCGTCGCGTTCGCGAATGCGACTGGCGCGCTCGTTGCGCTTGCGGTCCAGCCGACACTGAGCGTCGGCATCGCTACCGGCAGCCTCGCCGACGACACGCTCGACACAATCCTGCAACGCGCCGATGAGGCGCTCTACCGCTCGAAGCGCGAAGGCCGTAACCGTGTGCGCGTCGCGGCACTCTGTAACGGAGATAGTAGGGATGACGAAATGCTGGCGGATTGATCCGGGTGGCGTTTCCTGCTTCTCGCTATGCGCTGTCTGAAGGCAACACATAGTCCTTCTTTAACGGCTTCCCCAGATCGAGCACGGCCTTTCCGATCTGACGCCGCTCCTCGAGGGCCGCGTGCGCGTCTTCGACGTTATCGAGCGAGTAAGAACCTTGGATCGAAACCGATAGCGAGCCGTCGAGCAGAGCCGTGAACACATCGTCGGCACGGCGCTGGACGGATTGCGCATCGGCAAGATGATCCGCCAGCCGCGGCCGCGTCAGATACAGCGAACCGGATTCGCCTAGTTCGATCGGATCGAGGTCGTTCAGCGAACCGGACACAGACCCGTAGTTCACGACGAGCCCACGCGTTCGCGTCGCCCGAAAACTGTCGCGTAGCGTCACCTTTCCCACCGGATCGAAGACCACGTCAACGCCCTTTCCGCCGGTTGCTTCACGTACGGCATCGGCAAAGCGCCCGTTGTCGTAGAGCACCACATGGTCAGCGCCAAGCCGACGCACGACCTCGGCTTTCTGCTCCGAACTCGCCGTGGCGAAAATCGTCGCTCCCGCGCGCTTGCCCATCTGGACGAGCAACTGGCCAATGCTGCCGGACGCCGCGTGAATCAGGCAGGTGCGTTCCGACGCAAGTTGACCGACGTCGTGGCAGAGGTAGTGCGCCGTCGATCCCTGGAAGATCGCGGCGGCTGCGAGATCGAAGCCGACTGCATCCGGGATTCTCGCGACGCGGGCCGCCGGCACGACCGCGAACTCGGCATAACTGCCCCATGCAATACACCACGCGACCCGATCGCCCGGCACGAACGACGTCACCTCCCGACCGACCGCTACGACTTCACCTGCTCCTTCCATGCCAAGCGTGACCGGCAAACGTACCGGATAGGTCGTGGACTTCGCGTACTTGCCCTGGCGTGTGTGAACATCCATGAAGTTGATGCCGGCGAAGGCCACCTTGATCAGCACATCAGCGGGACCGGGCGCAGGAATGGGGAAGTCCTGCCGCAACAGGACTTCCGGGCCGCCATAGTTAACGATGCGTATCGCTTTCAAATCAATTCTCCATTGCATGTCAGGACGGCGCCGCCGCGGAAAGCCGCGGAAAGAACTCCGCGCGCCGAAAACCCGGATCCGAAAACCGTTTTACGCGCTAGAGTACATTGGTATACACTCGTACTCAATATAAAAAACTGTATAACGCCAGCGCTTTTAGCCACCACCGGGGTGTCGCGACAGTTGGTGCCGCCTCGTCAGCCGCAGCGACATCAGGACTTATGGAGGCGTGACGTCATGACCAATCTTGCGCGCGAATTCACGGAACTCATCCTCGGCTGGTCTGCGGACGATCCGGCGTTAATCGAGCGCTGCCAGTTGCTGCTGATGGACGGCGTCGCAGTGGCCGCGGCCGGCGCGTCGGAGCCGGGACCGACGCACGTGGCGCAGTTGTCGCAAGAACAATCCGAATGCAGCGGGCCGGCCACCGTCATTGGCCACGGGTTTAGCGCGCCACCGCCAATCGCTGCGCGCATCAACGGCATGTCGATGCACGTGCTCGATTACGAACCGATGTGGAATCCACCCAATCATGCGGTGTCGCCGCTGCTTCCGGCGCTACTCGCACTGGCCGAGCAACGGGAACATACGTCAGGTGAACCACAGGGCGAGGCGCTGCTGCGCGCGTTCGCGAAAGGTATCGAAGCGCAGGGGCGGCTGCGGTTATCCTCGGCGCAGATCGAGCCGGCCCAGTTGAGCCTGCATCCGCCGGGCGTTGTCGGGCCGTTGGCGACCGCGCTCGCATGCGCCGATCTGCTCGGGCTCGACACGTTGTCCGCGACGACGGCGCTTTGCATCGCTGCGTCGCGCAGTAGCGGAGTGATGGCCAACATCGGCTCACAAACGA
This sequence comes from Paraburkholderia sp. USG1, assembly GCF_031570135.1. NCBI lineage: Bacteria > Pseudomonadati > Pseudomonadota > Betaproteobacteria > Burkholderiales > Burkholderiaceae > Paraburkholderia > Paraburkholderia sp. USG1. The sequence continues at coordinate 6,663 of NZ_JAMWXW010000055.1, forward strand.
AAGCGCTGCATTGCGGCGACGCCGCCGCACATGGTCTCGAAGCCGCGCTACTCGCGCGTCGCGGTTTTACCGCGAACCCCGACGCGCTCGGCGGCCCGCGCGGCTGGGGCCATGCCTACTTCGGCGAACGTTTCACAACTGAACCGCTGCTGGCGCCGCTCGGCGTGGGCCGTGCGCTGGTGCCGGGTCCGTCGTGGAAGCTGTTCCCGTCGCAATTCGCGACACATTTCGGCATCGCAGCCGCGCTCGACGTCCGCGCACAAATCGATGCGTCCGCCACATTCCACGCAGACGACATAACGCGAATCGAATTGCATGCGCCGGCAATGCCGTACATCGACAGGCCGTTTCCGGAAACCGGACTCGACGGCAAATTCTCGTGGCAATACACGGCGACGATTGCGTTGCTCGACGGTAAGGTCGACCCGGCGTCGTTCACCAACAGCCGTCGTTTCGCCGAAGACGCGCAGGCGCTGCTCAATCGCTTCACACTGTCTGCCGACCCGGGCATTTCCGGCGCGCTGGACAAGATGCACGTAGAGATCACGGTGCATCTGAAGGACGGCCGCACCGTGACCTCACGCTGCGACGCCCCGCCCGGAAGCTGGAGCCGCCCGGTCGACGCCGAAGCGGTAACGAAGAAGACGCGTAGCCTGCTGGAAAGCACGCTCGGTCACGAGCGCGCGGATCACACGCTGAAGTCGGTCACGCAGCCACCGCGGCTTCTGAGCGTACGCGCGCTGATGGCGTGTCTGCGCTGAGCGCCGTCGCTGCCGACTATACTTGTCGTACCGTCTGCCGTATGGCGGGCCTTACGGCAAACCGTTCCGGACACAATGACATCGAAGGTTAGATCTGTGAGTGAAAAATCCAGTGCAACGATCGGCGACGCCGAACTGACAACGGATTTCGGGCAAGGCTCGCTGGCGCAATACGTGTACGCACAATTGCGTCAGGAGATTCGCGACCGCCATCTCGCGTCCGGCGACCGGCTGCGCGAAACCGATATCGCCGAACGTCTCGCCGTGAGCCGCACGCCGGTTCGTGAAGCCCTGAAACGGCTCGAAGCCGAGGGTGTCGTGCGCTTCGCGTCGCCCCGCGGTTTCGTCGTCGTGCAACTGTCGCCGAAACAGGTGATGGAACTGTACGCGATGCGCAAGGTGCTGGTCGGCGCGGCGGCCCGCTTCGCGGCGGAACAGGCTTCGCCGATCGAGATCCTCTCGATGCAGCAGGTTATCGGGCAACTCGAACGCGCGAAGAGCGCTGACGAGGTAGCGTCGCTGAATCGGCGGCTGCACGAAATCATCGTTGCGGCCGCACATAACGAGTATCTGTACAAAACCTCGAACGTGCTGATCGACGCACTTGGCCTGCTCGGCTCGACGACCTATTCCATGCCGGGGAGAATCAAAAGCGGGCTGAAGGAGAACAAGGAGATTGTCGCGTGCATTGCGAAGCACGACGCCGACGGTGCGGAGCGCGCCGCGCATCAGCACGTCGCCGCGGCCACCGAACTCCGTTTGCAGATGCTATTCGGCGCCGAAGCGGACGCGAGCGCCGCGGCGCGTTCAGGCGCCCGCGTCTGAGCACAAGGCCGGGCGCTGACTGGCGGTCGGCTCACGCGTCGCGCAAAAGACGCGTCAACGATCGCACCTTGCGCCGCCCCGGCGCGAGCAGCACCTCGAGCAGCGCATCCACTCTATCCGGCGACAGACGCAACCCGGCGGTTCCGCGAAACTTTGCAGCAATCGCATTTTCGTCGAGCACGCGAGCGCCACTGCCGAGATTGACCGGCACGTATTCGCTCCGCTCGCTGCCATCGTTGAGCCGAACCGTCACACGCCCCGAGAAATACTTCGGGAATTCCGTATCCGGATCGACAACGCAGCGCACCTTGCTCGCCAGTTGAAGAATCCGCGGATCCGCGAGACTCCCGGCTTCCAGTTCAGCGAGACCAAAACGGCCGCGCAGCAGGCACGCCGCGACAACGAACTGAGTACTGAACTTCGCTTCATAGTCGCTGCGCGGCAGGATCTTCGACGCGGCCGGTTCGGCGACGATCGGCATGGTCGGCGCGGGCAGCATGCAGATCACTTCGTCGATATCGGCGGCGTTCGATAAACCCGGTTGCAGCAACAGCGCGGCTTCCGCACAACCGTGAATGAAATGACACACGGGATACGGTTTGATCGCCGTACCGAGCATGGCCCAATGTTCACCCAGCCCGGCGCCTATCGACCCGCTATCCACGTCGGCCGCGTGCTGCTGCAAGTGCGAATCGAACAACCCGAAACGGCCTTCATAAGGCCGTGACGGTCCGGCAAAGCCGTTCTGCGCAAGATGGGCCGCAGTGATGCCCGCGAGCGCACCCCAGCCCGGATGCATGCGCTTGGTCCACGCGCCCTCCTCCAGAAACACCTGCACGCCCGACGCGGTGCTGGCCGCGATGCCCTGCGCGGCGATCAGTTGCGCGACGTCGAGTCCCATCAGCTTTCCGGCGACGATCGTCGAGCTGAAGTGAGAGACGATTCCGGTCGCGTGAAAACCCGCGTGATGAAAGCCGCCCTTCACGGCTGCGCCGATCCGGATCGCCGTCTCCATGCCGGCGACGTAAGCGGCGAGCAACGTATCCCAATCCGCGTCGACCGCTTCGCCCACGGCGAGCGCCGCCGGCAGGCAGGCGACCGTCGGATGCACGATGCTGAGCGGATGCGTGTCGTCGAAATCCAGGCCGTGAATCAGGAAGCCGTTCGCGAGCGCGGCATCGCGCGGCGCGAGCGTCAGCGAAGCGCCGATCACGGTGGCATCGCCGCGCGAGCCGGCCGCTTCGAAACCGCGCAGCGCCGGCGCGGCAAACGGAAAATGATGAGACGCGAACGCGAGACCGATTGCGTCCGTGATGTGATGCGTCGCCTTGCGCCGAAGTTCATCGGGCAATGCCGACGGTTCCAGCGCCCAGGCGAATTCCGCCAGCATGCGGGCGATCGGCGTTTCGCCGGCTGTGAGCGAACGGGCTGTCGTCATGAGTCGCGCGTCCTTGTCTGAAGCTGAATCGGAAATCATCAACGATCTCCCGGCCGGAGGATCGGCGCATCGAGCGGGTTGTCCGCCGCTTGCGCGAGCACGGGGTTGATCGATTCGAGCCGGCGTCCCGTCGTTCGCGCGCCGAACAGCAGCGTAACGGCGGCAGTCGCGAGCCATGCGCCTGCGATATACACGAAGACCCACACATAACCGAAGTTCATGAAGATCCCCGCGACGATGAACGAGTTGCCGACGTTCGCCAGCCGCCCCATCCCATACGCGAAGCCCGCGCCGGTATTGCGGATATCGGTCGGATACTGTTCCGGCGTATACGCATAGCACAGCGCGGCGAAGGTCTGGATCAGCATGCCGACCAGAAACCCGAACGACACGATCAGCACCGGCTGGAAGCTCAGCCCGTACAGCAGCCCGAACACGGCGATCAGCGCGGCCGCCCCCGCGATGCTGAACTTGCGTTCGAAACGGTCGGCGAGAAATACGGCGATCAATGCGCCAGGCACCGCGCCGATGTTGATCAGCGTGATGTAGGTGAGGCTGTGAACGATCGTGATGCCGTGCTGGACGAGAAGCGTCGGCACCCACGCCTGGAAGCCGTAAAAGCCGAGCGTCTGGAAGATCCAGATCGCCCACAGCGTCATCGTGCGGCCAATGTACTGGCCTTTGAACATCGACGTCCAGGGCGCGCGCACTTCAGCCGGCCGGTTAATGGCGACCGCCTCGGGCAATGGACCGGTTGTGCGCACGACCTCGGCTTCGATCAGGCTCAGCGTGCGGTCCGCTTCTTCCATGCGGCCCTGCCGCGCGAGCCAGCGCGGCGATTCCGGGAAATGCTTGGTGAAAACCAGGAACACGATGCCGAGCGCACCCCACACGAAAATCCAGCGCCATCCATCGGGGCCGGACGGCACCACCAATCGCGCGACCCAACTCGTGATCGGAATGCCCATCAGCGCAATGACCATCGCCCAGCTCTGCCACGTACCGCGCGTTTTTGCGGGAAAGAGTTCGGCGATGTACGCCATCACGACCGCCGTCGCCGACGAAATGCCGACGCCGGTCAGCACGCGCGTGATCATCAGCATTGGAATGTCGGGTGCGAGCGCGTTGGCGAGCGAAAACACCGAATAGGCGATGACGTAGCAGATCAACGCGCGCTTGCGGCCGATCTTGTCCGACAGCATGCCGCCCAGCGTCGCGCCGAGAAACATGCCGAAAAAGCCCGCCGACGTCAGCATTGCAATGCTCGACATCGTGAGTCCCCATTCCTTGACGAGCGCGGGCGCAGCATACGAAAAGGTGAAGATGTCGCTGATATCGAAGAAAAACGGCAAGCTGACGAGAAGCAACAAACGCCGGTGAAAACGCGACACCGGCAAGCGGTCGATCCGCGCGGCAATCAGTTCGTCATTCACGGGACACCTCCCGCGCCGCGACCCATTCGCGACCACTACGAACCGCACCTGCTATCTCAAACGCAAAGAAAGCGTTCAGCATGTTTGTCTCCATCCGTAGTTTTAATGTCACCCGCGGTCCTGCTTCGTGCTGCGATACAAACGTTACTGCGCGTCCGTCACGGCACCCACGACGTTTCCACGAGGGTATTGCGAGGCGCCGCCACCACCTTCAGGTCGCGCTCGGCTTCAGCGCCGCCGGGCAACGTGCGCCTGGTCATCAACCGCGCGAGCTGGCTGACGTCCGTCACAGCTTCCAGCGATTCGAGCCTTTCATAAAGCGCCAGCGCTTCCGAGGAGCCGATCGCGCGCTTGCTGCAATCGGAAAACTTCTCCCACAGTTCTTCGCCCGACATCGGATGATCGCCGCCACGGCCGATCAGATCGTCGACGCGGCGTGACAGCACGCGGCCATCGCGCATCGTCACCGTTACTTCGGCGCCGAACTGAAGCGGCGAATCTTCCGGCATGCCGGGATGCGGGTCTGTGCGCGTGATCGCAAGCAGACGCCGGATGCGCGGATCGCGATGTGCGTCACCTTCGAAATGCTCGAGACGCACCACACCGTCCAGCAACGCTCGTGCAACCGCGTACTGCACGCTGAATTTCGCGTTGAGCGAGGTCTGCGGATCGGGATTGTTCGTATGCGGCAGGCGGCGGGCATGCGGCTGGATATGAATCGCTTCGATGTCGTCGGCCTTTACGCCGTCTTCGCGAACCAACGCCAGCGCCATCGCGATCGCCGGATGCGTGCTGCCGCAGCAGGGAAACTGCTTGAGGCCCATTGTCGGACTTTCGATTTCGAGCGGCGCACACCAGTCTTCGAAAATCCGCGTGGCGTCGTAGGTGCCTGGACCGTTGAACGCGTTGAAGAAGCCCTGTTTGTGCTCAAGGGCCGTGAGATTCGCGCTGAAGCCGCGTTCCGCGAGCAGCACGGCAAGCAGGCCGTTGCGGCAGCAATGGCCGACATGCAATGGCTTGACCATCGTGCCGAAGTTCGCCTTCAACCCCGCTGCCAGCGACGCCGCGATCGCAAGCGCCGTGGCGGTTTTGTCCACGTCGAGTTTGAGCAGATGGCTGGCAGCGGCGGCAGCGCCGAACACGCCGAGCGTCGAAGTCGGATGCCAGCCCTTGTCGTAATGATGGTAATTGACCGCGCGGGCGAGGCGGATCTCCGTTTCAATGCCGATCACGTAGGCCGCGATGACCGCTTCGCCGCCCAGTCGCCGCTCTTCCGCGAGCGCGAGCAGCGGCGAGATCAACGGCACGGACTGGTGTCCGCCCATCGGCTGGCTGAAATCATCGTAATCGAGCGCATGCGAGGCGGTGCCGTTCACGAGTGCGGCGTCGAGCGCGGACGTCTTGCGGGCCGTGCCGAATACCGAACACTTGCCAGGTGCTTCAGCGACGCCCGGCGTGTCCAGCAGAATGCGCACGCATGGCTCCGCCGAACCGGCGAGCGTGACGCCAATCGTATCGATGAATGCCGTGCGCGCCACCGCCAATGCGCGCGGCGTGATGTGCTCCGCACCGAACGCGTGAATGCGATGCGCAAGACGCAGCGTGATCGGCATGTCGCGTTCGTCGGGGATGTCAGAGGCCGTATGTGATGTCATGTTCATTCCATTCCCCTGTTCGTTCGCTGCGGAGTGTCCGCTGCGCGCTAGGTACGCGCTGACGTGCGGCCTGCGATCCGCCCGAAGGTCGCGCCCGAAACCAGGCCCGTGCCGGCCGGATAGTTGTCGTAGAAAAGGCCGCCGACCATCTCGCCGCAGGCCGTCAGGCCGGGGATCGGACGCCAGTCCGTACCGATCACGCGCGCCTGTTCGTCGACCTTGACGCCGCCGAAGGTGAACGTGATGCCGCCCGTCGCCGTGTAGGCGTAGAACGGCGGCGCATCGAGTTTCAGCGCCCAGTTCGTCTTGTCCACACCGAGCCCTTGCGTGCCGAGGCCGTCCTTGCCGGTCGGATCGAAACCGTCGGATACTTCGTGCGCCGCAGCGTTGTATTCCTGCAGGGTTTTCAGCGCGCGCGGCTTGTCGTCGATATCGAGCTGTTCGACCAGCGCTTCGAGCGTGTCGGCCTGTAACGGATCACTCGTCGAATAACGCGGTTCGAGCAGATGGACCGTCTTCGAATCGAACAACTGATAGGCCTTCGCGCCCGGTTCGGCGAGAATCGCGCGGCCGTACTTCGCGTAGGTGAACATCGCGCCGTCCTCACCTTCGTCGACGAAGCGATTGCCCTTGCGGTTGATCATGACGCCGTACAGGTAGCTCAGCCGGTTGCTGCGGTCCGTCATTTCGCGCGGCGCGAAATTGCCCCAGTCGGCGCTGATCGGCGTTGCGTGACAGCCGCTCCACTGCCCCCACGGCATGGCGCCGATGTCCATTGCCATGCGCAGTCCGTCGCCCTGGTTGTGCGGCGTGCCGCGCACCTTCGCACCGCCCACGAGCGGACCGATATGCTGCGTGCGCATCTGCACGTTCGCTTCGAAGCCGCCGCAGCCGAGCACGACGGCGTGACTGTGCAGTTCGCGCATGCCTTCGTCGTCACGAATGCGTACGCCGCAGACGCGCCCCGTTTCGTCCTGCAGGAGTGCCATCACGGCGGCGCCATAGCGCACTTCGATACCCATCCGCTCGACCGTCGCAAACCAGCTGCGCGACAGCCCGACGCCTTCATGTTCCGCGCGAACCACGAGCCCACGCGCCCAGATGATCTGATTGCCCTTGCGAACACCCGTCAGGCTGACGGCCGGTTCCATCTTGATCTGACCCGTTTCGTGCATCCAGAACACGGTCTCTTTCGAGTTGTCCACGAGCACGCGCGACAGCACCGGGTCCGTCTGACCGCTCGTCACACGCATCAGATCGCCGTGAAAGTCGTCCCGGGTGTAGGGCTGAATGCCCGCGTAGAAATCTTCGAATTCTTTCTCGACGCCGGGTACCAGCGGGCCGATTTCGCGCGGATCTTCGAACGCGAAGCGCAACACACCACCGCTCCAATGGGTGTTGCCGCCACGCATCGCGCGCGGCGCCTTCTCCAGCACGACGACGCGTGCGGCGCCGTTTTCGCGCGCCGACACTGCCGCCGCCAGCGCGGCATTGCCGGCCCCTACCACGATCACGTCATAGTCCGCCATTGAGTCACTCCTCTCGTAGACATGTTGCAGAGCAAGCAGGCACGCAAGCTGTCCATGTCAGCACGCGGAAACTCCCGCGGTATCCGATCGGGGAGCCCCGACGCGTGGTGGACATTGCATTACGCTATCGAAGTCTGGTTTTCAGAATACTTCTGTATACACAAGTACTCTAATCAGTACATTCCCTGATACAGAGCAAGGACGTGCGTGGAACCAAAGGGCTTGGGCGCGTTACGGAAGTTCGGGGCGCCTCGCGTGACGGACGTTATTCCTTCGGATCATTACCCCGCCTCCCTCGTGCATCTACATCTCCATTTACTTGACATCTAAACTATCTAGGCCTAAATTAATCTCACACAGCGGCGTCCACATATGGGGAACAAGCATGCGCATCGTTTGTATTGGCGGCGGGCCGGCCGGGTTGTACTTCGGTCTGTTGATGAAGAGCCGGAACCCGGCCTACGACGTCACGGTAATCGAGCGCAACCGCCCCTACGACACCTTCGGCTGGGGCGTCGTATTCTCCGACCAGACGCTCGGCAATCTGCGCACCGCCGACGCCCCCAGCGCCGATGCGATCCTCGACGCTTTCAATCACTGGGACGACATCGAGATCAATTTCCGTGGCCGGCAAATCCGTTCGTCGGGCCACGGCTTTTGCGGCATCGGCCGCAAGCGTCTGTTGAATATCCTGCAGGCACGCTGCGAAGAACTGGGTGTGAAGCTGGTTTTCGAAACCCAGGTCACGGACGACAGCGCTTACGAAGCCGACCTCATCATTGCCTGCGACGGCGCGAACAGCGCGATCCGCCAGAAGTACGCGCACACCTATCGCCCCGCTGTCGACATGCGCGATTGCCGCTTCGTGTGGCTCGGCACCAGAAAACTTTTCGACGCCTTCACCTTCGCCTTCGAAGAAACCGAATTCGGCTGGTTCCAGGCGCATGCCTATCGTTTCGACGATCAGACTTCCACCTTCATCGTCGAAACACCGGAGCGCGTGTGGCGCGCCGCCGGCCTCGACGAAATGAGCAAGGAAGACAGCATCGCCTTCTGCGAGAAGCTGTTCGCGAAGTATCTGGACGGCAACGCCTTGCTCTCGAACGCAGCGCATTTGCGCGGCTCGTCGCAATGGATTCGCTTCCCACGTGTCGTCAACGAGGAATGGGTGCATTGGCGCGACAACGCGGACGGCACGCGCACGCCCGTCGTCCTCATGGGCGACGCCGCGCATACGGCCCACTTCTCCATCGGCTCCGGCACCAAACTCGCCCTCGAAGATTCGATCGAACTCGCCAACAGCATCGGCGCGCATCCCGGCGATCTCGCCGCAGCGCTCAAGCACTACACCGACGTACGCAGCATCGACGTATTGCGTATTCAGAATGCCGCGCGCAATTCGACGGAATGGTTCGAGCACGTGGACCGCTACACGTCGTTCGAGCCGGAACAGTTCGCGTATTCGCTGCTCACGCGTTCGCAGCGCATCTCTCACGAGAATCTGCGCGAGCGCGACGCAACCTATCTGTCCGGTTTCGAAGACTGGCTCGCCCGGCGCTCCGGGGTCGATCGCGCGCCGGAAAAGCATTCCGTCCCGCCGATGTTCACGCCTTTCACTTTGCGTGGCGTCACGCTGAAAAACCGCGTGGTGGTGTCGCCTATGGCGCAATACTCGGCCGTCGACGGCGTTGCCGGCGACTATCACCTGATGCATCTCGGCGCACGCGCAATGGGCGGCGCGGCACTCGTCATGACCGAGATGACCTGCGTCTCGCCTGAAGCGCGTATCACGCCCGCATGCCCCGGCATGTATGCGCCCGAGCATCTCAGCGCCTGGAAGCGCATTGTGGATCTCGTGCATCGTCAGTCGGATGCGAAGATCGGCATTCAGCTCGGCCATTCCGGTGCGAAAGGTTCGACACGCGTCGCGTGGGAAGGCATCGATCAACCGCTCACGGAAGGCAACTGGCCGCTCGTCTCGGCGTCGCCGCAACAATATCTGCGCGGCGTCAGCCAGCATTCGCACGAAGCCACGCAAGACGAGCTGCGGGAAATCGAGGCGCAATTCGTCCGCGCCACGCAGATGTCGGCCGAAGCGGGTTTCGACTGGCTCGAACTGCATTGCGCACACGGTTATTTCCTGTCGAGCTTTCTGTCGCCGCTGACCAATCATCGCACTGACGAATATGGCGGCTCGCTGGAAAATCATCTGCGTTACCCGTTGCAGGTCTTCAAGGCAATTCGCGCGGTCTGGCCGCAAGACAAGCCGATTTCCGTGCGCATCTCCGCGAACGACTGGGTAGAAGGCGGCACGACACCCGACAACGCGGTCCAGATCGCCCGAGCCTTCAAAGCGGCCGGCGCCGACATGATCGACGTGTCGTCGGGCCAGGTCAGCAAGGATGAAAAACCGGTATACGGCCGCATGTTCCAGACGCCGTTCGCCGACCGTGTTCGCAACGAAGCAGGCATCGCGACGATCGCGGTGGGCGCGATCTCCGAAGCGGACCACGTGAACAGCATCATCGCGGCAGGCCGCGCGGATCTGTGCGCAATTGCCCGCCCGCATCTGGCGAACCCTGCGTGGACGTTGAACGAAGCCGCGAAAATCGGCTATTTCGACGTGACCTGGCCGAAGCCCTACACCGCAGCGAAGTCTCAACTCGAACGGAATCTCGAACGCGAGCGCACCCAGGCTGCCGCGAACGCCGGTCTGTCGCCGCAGGAACGCGCGCAACGCGCCGAAGGAACCACGTGAACACATTCCATTCAACGCTCACGGGACAGCACGCGGTGGTCACCGGCGGCGGTAGTGGCATCGGCGCGGCGGTCGCGCAGGCGCTGCTACGCGCCGGCGCGCGCGTCACCTTGATGGGCCGCAACGCGGAGCGGCTCGACGCGCAGCGCGAGAAATGCCTGGCGCTGGGTGACGTGGCTCGCATCAGCGTCGACGTCACGCAGGAAGACTCCGTCGAGAGCGCGTTCCGCGAGGCCGGCGCGGTCGACATCCTCATCAACAACGCGGGCCAGGCGCAAGCCGCACCGTTCACGCATACGGACCTGGCGCTCTGGCAGCGCATGCTGGACGTCAACCTCACCGGTGTCTTTCTCGGCACGCGCGCGGTGTTGCCCGGCATGCTCGAACGCGGTCATGGCCGCATCGTCAACGTGGCGAGCACGGCGGGACAAATCGGCTACGCATACGTCGCCGCCTATTGCGCCGCGAAACACGGCGTGATCGGCCTCACGCGCTCGCTCGCGCTGGAAGTGGCGACCAAAGGCGTCACGGTCAACGCGGTTTGTCCCGGTTATACGGAGACGGAACTGCTGCACGCATCGCTTGAACAGATCACCAGCAAGACTTCGCGCACCGAACAGCAGGCGCGCGAAACCTTGCTTCGCTCGAATCCGCAACATCGCTTCGTGAGTCCGGACCAGGTCGCCAATGCGGTGCTCTGGCTGTGCCAGCCCGGCTCGGACGCCGTCACGGGGCAATCCATTTCCATCTCTGGTGGAGAAGTCATGTGACCAAGTCATCGAACATCAAGAAGCCTGCGGTAGCGGCTGAAACGAAACCGCCGCGCAAAGGCGTCGCCAAACCCGCGGAGAACGTCGTGGACCTCGAAATGAGCACGGGCGCGGATAGTCATATGGGTTTGCGTCTGTGGTTGCGCATGCTGACCACGACCAACCTCGTGCAAGCCGAATTGCGCAAGCGCTTGCGCAACGAATTCGACACCACGTTGCCGCGTTTCGATCTGATGGCGCAGTTGGAGCGTCATCCGGAAGGTCTGAAGATGACCGAGCTATCGCGCCGCTTGATGGTGACGGGCGGCAACGTCACCGGCATTACGGATCAGCTCGAAAAAGAAGGACTGGTGTCGCGCGACACCGATCCGAACGACCGCCGCTCGATCAGCGTGTGCCTGACGCCGGCAGGCCACAAGGCGTTCGACAAGATGGCGGTCGCGCACGAGCAATGGGTGGTCGAACTGTTCGGCGGCTTGAGCCTCGATGAAAAATCGCGTACCCATCAGCGCCTCGGCAAACTCAAGAAACATCTGCTCGATAGTCTGAAAGACTGATCCGCATCGAAACGAGGAGACACTCATGACACGATCCAACGCCGACGCGCTACTGGCCGGCAACCGCCTCACGCTGGCCGGCTACGAAGCGCGGCACTTCGGCTGGTCGGTCGCCGGCAAGATCGCGACGATCACGCTGAACCGCCCGGAGCGCAAGAACCCGCTGACCTTCGAGTCGTATGCGGAATTGCGCGACCTGTTCCGGCAATTGACCTACGCGACCGACGTCAAGGCCGTCGTGATCCACGGCGCGGGCGAGAACTTCTGCTCCGGCGGCGACGTGCACGACATCATCGCGCCGTTGATCGATCTGCCCATGCCGGAACTGCTGCTGTTCACCCGCATGACCGGCGATCTCGTCAAAGCCATGCGTCATTGCCCGCAGCCGGTGATTGCTGCCGTCGACGGCGTTTGCGCCGGCGCCGGCGCAATTCTCGCAATGGCGTCCGACATGCGGCTCGGCACCGCGCGCAGCAAGCTCGCTTTTCTGTTCTCGCGCGTCGGCCTCGCCGGCTGCGATATGGGCGCTTGCGCGATCCTGCCGCGCATCATCGGCCAGGGGCGCGCCGCCGAACTGCTGTTCACCGGTCGCTCGGCAAGCGGCGACGAAGGCCACGCATGGGGCTTCTATAACCGGTTATGCGAAACGGCCGCGTTGGTTGAAGAAGCGCACAAGCTCGCCGCCGATCTCGTCGCCGGTCCCACTTTCGCGCACGGCATCACCAAGAAGATGTTGCATCAGGAATGGAGCATGAGTATCGACGAAGCGATCGAATCGGAAGCGCAAGCCCAGGCGATCTGCATGAGCACACGCGATTTCGAGCGCGCATATAGCGGGTTTGCGGCGAAGTCGCGTCCGGTGTTCGAGGGAGATTGAGTTGAGCGCCAACACCGAACTGGATCTGCATAGTGCGCTGGCCTGGCCGTTCTTCGAGCCGCGTCATCGCGAACTGGCCGCGGGTATCGAGGCATGGTGCCGCGCGAACCTCGCGCACGAAAACCACGAGGACGTGGACGCCACCTGCCGCCACCTGGTGCGTGAACTCGGCGCGGCCGGCTGGCTGAAATACGGCGTGGGCGGCGTAGCCTACGGCGGCCACGGCGACACGATCGACACGCGCGCCGTCTGCCTGCTGCGCGAAACGCTGGCGAAACACTCAGGCCTCGCGGACTTCGCGTTGGCGATGCAAGGCCTCGGTTCGGGCGCCATCTCGCTCGGCGGCACGCATGAACAGAAGACGCGCTATCTGCCGCGCGTCGCCAACGGCACGGCCATCGCGGCGTTCGCGCTATCCGAGCCCGAAGCGGGATCGGACGTCGCCGCCATGACGCTCTCTGCACGCGAAGACGGTGACGCCTACGTGCTCGACGGCGACAAGACGTGGATCTCCAACGGCGGCATCGCCGATTTCTATGTGGTGTTCGCGAGAACCGGCGAAGCGCCGGGCGCGCGTGGCATCAGCGCGTTCATTGTGGATGCGGATACGCCGGGGCTGGAGATTGCGGAACGCATCGACGTGATCGCGCCGCATCCGCTCGCGCGTCTGCACTTTGCCGGCGCGCGCGTGCCGCGCAGCCAGATGCTCGGCGTACCCGGCGAAGGTTTCAAGCTCGCCATGCGCACGCTGGATATTTTCCGCACGTCGGTGGCGGCTGCGTCGCTTGGCTTCGCGCGTCATGCAATGGCCGAAGGTCTCGCGCGTGCCGCGTCGCGCAAAATGTTCGGGCAGACACTCGGCGATTTTCAACTGACGCAGGCCAAACTCGCGCAGATGGCCTTGACCATCGACAGCAGCGCATTGCTGGTCTATCGCGCGGCATGGCTGCGCGATCAAGGCGAAAACGTCACACGTGAAGCGGCAATGGCGAAATGGCACGCAAGCGAAGGCGCGCAACAGGTGATCGACGCCGCCGTGCAACTCTACGGCGGCATGGGCGTGCAAAGCGGCACGGCCGTCGAAATGCTGTATCGCGAGATTCGCGCGCTGCGCATTTACGAAGGCGCGACCGAAGTGCAGCAACTGATCGTCGGACGTGATCTGTTGAAAGCGCATGCTGCCGCAACTGCCGGAGCAAACGCCAGATGAGCGCGTCTTTCGAACGGCCCGTGCGTATCCGCTTCTCGCATTGCGACCCGGCGGGCATCGTGTTCTTTCCGCAATATCTGGTGATGACCAACGCATTGGTCGAAGACTGGTTCAACGAAGGCCTGCATATCGACTATGCGCAGATGATTGCGCAGCGCCGCGTCGGCTTGCCGATCGTCAAACTCGATTGCGAGTTTTCACGGCCGAGCCAGATGGGCGAAACGATCACGCTGACGCTTGACGTCGTAGCGATCGGCCGGCGCTCGATCGGCATCGAGATCGTCGGCCATTGCAACGGCGAAACCCGTTTTCGCACGAAACAGGTGCTGGTCACGACGTCGCTCGAAAGCGGCACATCCATTGATATCCCCACCGACATCGCGAGCGCGCTCGCGACGTTCGCCCCGCAGCCCGATTCCATTGAGGCGCATCGCTCATGAAAAAAGCTCTTCTTCCGGCCGGTTGGGTCAAGCCGCGTGGCTACGCGAACGGCGTTGCGGCAACCGGCATGCAGGTATTCATTGCCGGCCAGATCGGCTGGGACGAACAGGCGCGTTTCCAGACGACCGACTTCGCCGCGCAAGCCATCCAGGCGCTCAAGAATGTGCTCGCCGTTCTGCACGAAGCGGGCGGCAAGCCCGAGCACCTGGTGCGAATGACGTGGTACGTCACCGACAAACGCGAGTATCTCGTGTCGTTGAAGGATATTGGCCGCGCGTTTCGCGAGCTGGTCGGCGACTACGACATCGCGATGAGCGCGGTGCAGGTCGTCGCGCTGATCGAAGACGAAGCGAAAGTCGAAATCGAGGCGACTGCCGTGGTCCCGCAGTAACCGAGCAACACAGCACACGAAAAGAACCTGCCAAACCACCAAGCCAACCGAAGCGCATCTAGCCGGCTCAACGCCCGGGAGACCATGATGGAACCGTCAGCACACGTCGATACCTTCGCGCGCGACAATCTTCCGCCGCAGGATCAATGGCCTGTCTTTCTGCTCGACAACCCCGACGTTGCCTATCCGGCGCGCCTGAACTGCGCGACGGAGCTGCTCGACAGAACCATCGAAGCGGGTCGCCGCGATCATCCCGCGATCTGGTCCGACGTGGACGGCACGCCGCGCGCCACGAGTTATGGTGAACTGCTGGCTCTAGTGAACCGCAGCGCACACGTGCTGGTCGACGAAATGGGACTGCGGCCCGGCAACCGCGTTCTACTGCGCGGCCCGAACACGCTGCATATGGCCGTAACCGCACTCGCGGCACTCAAGGCCGGCCTCGTCGTGGTGCCGACCATGCCGCTGCTGCGTGCCAAGGAACTGAAGCAGATCATCGACAAAGCTCAAGTTGGCGCGGCGTTGTGCGACGCCCGCCTGACCGCCGAACTGGCACGCTGCACCGATCCGCAAGACGAGCTCTACTGCGCGGGCCTGAAAGAAACGCGCCTGTTCCACGACGACGCCGCCGATTCGCTCGACACACTCGCGATCAACAAGCCCGACCACTTCACCGCGTGCGACACCGCCGCCGACGACGTCTGCCTGATCGCCTTCACCAGCGGCACGACCGGCGCACCGAAAGGTTGCATGCACTTTCATCGCGACGTCCTGGCCATGTGCGATCTGTTCCCGCGCTACGTGCTCAAGCCCACGTCGAGCGATATTTTTTGCGGTACGCCGCCGCTCGCGTTCACGTTCGGCCTTGGCGGCATGCTGTGCTTTCCGTTACGAGTGGGCGCGTCCACGGTGCTGATCGAGAAGCTCACGCCCGAGACTTTATTGCAGACCGTCGAGCGTTTTCACGCGACCATCATGTTCACCGCGCCGACCTTCTACCGGCAAATGGCGCCGCTGGTTGCGCATCACGACGTCTCGACCTTGAAGAAGACCGTCTCGGCGGGAGAAGCCTTGCCGGATTCGACGCGGCGTTTGTGGCGCGACGCGACCGGCATCGACATGATCGACGGCATCGGCGGCACTGAGCTGATCCACATTTTCATTTCGGCTCACGGCGACGAGATCCGCCCGCATGCCATCGGCCGCGCGGTGCCGGGTTACGTCGTGCAGGCGGTGGACGACGACATGCGACCGGTCGCGCCCGGCACTATCGGCAAACTCGCGGTGCGCGGCCCGACCGGCTGCCGCTATCTCGCCGACGAACGGCAACAGAAGTTCGTGCGCGACGGCTGGAATCTGCCTGGCGATTCCGTCTATCTCGACGCAGACGGCTACGTGTTCTACCAGGCGCGCGCCGACGACATGATCGTCTCCGCCGGCTACAACATCTCCGGCCCCGAAGTGGAGAGCGTGCTGCTGCAACACGACGCGGTGTCCGAATGCGGCGTGATAGGCGCGCCGGACGAAACCCGCGGGCAGATCGTCAAGGCGTTCGTCGTGGTCAATCCCGGTTACGTCGCGGACGACAAACTGATCGCGCAACTGCAGGATTTCGTGAAAAATAGCGTGGCGCCGTATAAATATCCGCGCGAGATCGTTTTCGTCGATGTGCTGCCGCGCACCGAAACCGGCAAGCTCAAACGCTTCGAGTTGCGCACGATTGCCTAGCCCGCGTTTTCCGCGGCAACCATTTGCATGGGAGACACACCGCATGGCCGCCTCTTTCATCGAAGTCGTCGCCCAGGATGGCGGCCGGTTCAACGCCTACGTTGCGCGTCCGGCGCAAGGGTCCGGGCCGGGACTCGTGCTGCTGCAGGAAATCTTCGGCATCAACGACACCATGAAGGCGATGGC
The DNA here is from genome assembly GCF_031570135.1 of Paraburkholderia sp. USG1. Taxonomy (NCBI): domain Bacteria; kingdom Pseudomonadati; phylum Pseudomonadota; class Betaproteobacteria; order Burkholderiales; family Burkholderiaceae; genus Paraburkholderia; species Paraburkholderia sp. USG1. The sequence goes on from NZ_JAMWXW010000055.1 coordinate 23,222, forward strand.
CGACCGCTTCGCTGAAGAAGGTTATGTGGTGCTGGTGCCGGATCTGTTCTGGCGGATCAAACCGGGCATCGCGCTCGGTTACGGCGAAGCCGACATGAAACAGGCGCTCGGCTATCTCAGCCAGTTCGACACGGACCGCGCCGTCGACGATATCGCCGCCGCCATCGCGGCATTGCGCGCCCTGCCCGAACAGGCGGGCAAAGTCGGCGCGGTGGGTTACTGCCTTGGCGGCAAGCTCGCGTTCCTGAGCGCCGCGCGTACCGATGTCGATTGCGCGGTCAGCTATTACGGCGTGGGCCTCGAAGCGTATCTCGACGAAGTGCCGGCAATTCGCTGCCCGATGGTGTTTCACTTCCCCGAAAACGACTCGCTCTGCCCGCCGGAAACCCGCGAGCGGATCAGCCCCGCGCTGCGCAGGCGGCCGCAAATCGAGCAATACGTGTACCCAGGTTGCGATCATGCGTTCGCCGCACCGGCGCGTGCGCAATACGACAAGCCCGCCGCGATGATGGCGTATTCGCGCACGCTCGCGCTGCTGCGCAAAGTGCTCGGTCCGGTCTACGATCTCAACGCGCTGTGGGAAGCGCATTGCTATTACGAGTTCGCCACGCGCGACGTGGATGCGGTCATGCCGACCATGGTCGCGCAGCCCTACGTCAATCACGTTCCGACTATGACCGGCGGTGTCGGCCATGACAACCTCAAGCGTTTCTATACGCATCACTTCGTCAACTCGAATCCCGTCGATACGAAGCTGATTCCGATTTCGCGCACCATCGGCGCGGATCGCATCGTCGATGAATTCATTTTTAGCTGCACGCATAGCTGCGAGATCGACTGGTTGCTGCCCGGCGTCGCGCCCACCGGTAAATATTTCGAGGTGCCGATGCTGGCTGTCGTGTGTTTTCGCGGCAACAAGCTCTATAACGAGCACATCTATTGGGATCAGGCTTCCGTACTCGTGCAGGTCGGCTTGCTGAACCCCGAGGGACTGCCGGTTGCCGGCATCGAAAGCGCGCGCAAGCTGCTAGACGAAACGCTGCCGTCGAACCAATTGATGAGCGGCAAATCGCGCGTATGAATTGCGACTAGAGGCCTGCCTCTGCACAACCTCCTTATGATGTGACACTCCATTGGCCAACATCTCTCGACCCATGCTGACCGTCCATCATCTGAACAACTCCCGCTCGCAGCGCGTGCTATGGCTGCTCGAAGAACTCGGCGTTCCGTACGAGATCAAGCGTTACGAGCGTGATCCGAAAACGATGCTGGCGCCGCCCGAGCTGCGCGCGGTGCATCCGCTCGGCAAGTCTCCCGTCGTTACCGACGATGGCCAGACGATCGCCGAGTCGGGCGCGATCATCGAGTATCTGATCGACAGGTACGGGCAGGGACGTTTTGCGCCGGCGCCCGGCACGCCGGAGCGGCTGCGTTACACCTACTGGCTGCACTACGCGGAAGGTTCGGCAATGCCGCCGCTGCTGCTCAAACTCGTGGCGCTGCGTATTGCCAGCGCGCCGATGCCGTTCTTCGCCAGGCCGATTGCGCGCAAGATCGCCGCGACGCTGCAATCGAGTTTTATCGATCCGCAGTTGAAGCTGCACCTCGGCTACATCAATCAGGAGTTGAGCAAGACCGGCTGGTTTGTCGGCAACGACTTCACCGCGGCGGACGTGCAAATGAGTTTTCCACTCGAAGCCGCCACGGCGCGCGGCGGGATGGACGGGCAGATTCCGGCGGTGGTCGATTTTCTCAAGCGCATTCATGCGAGATCCACTTATCAGCGGGCGCTGGAGCGCGGCGGCAAATACGAACTGCTCGGCGGCGATTGACGTCCGCGGCGACCTGGAACTCGTAGTTGTCGCTCGAAAGTCGCGGATGCTAGACTGGAAAATCCCATTCTCGTCAACGAGTTGCCAGCCGGTTGGTCGGCATTGCGCCGGATTCCGTCTCTTTCGGCGCGGTGCCAATTTCAGCAGCAACGCGTCCGGCATCCGATCGACCACGGCCAAGGAGCCGCCTGCATGACCCATTCCATCCACGGCAACAAACGCTGGATCGCACTGATCGTTCTGTGCCTCGGCGTGCTCATGATCGTGCTCGATACCACGATCGTGAACGTTGCGCTGCCGTCCATCGCGGCGGATCTCGGCTTTACCGAAACGTCGCTCGTGTGGGTGGTCAATGCGTACATGCTGACCTTCGGCGGCTGCCTGCTGCTGGGTGGACGGCTCGGTGATCTTTATGGGCACCGCAAGTTGTTTCTTATCGGCATTACGTTGTTCACGGCGGCGTCGCTTGCTTGCGGCATTTCGAACTCGCAGGTGCTGCTGGTGTGTGCGCGGGCCGTTCAGGGTGTGGCAGGCGCGATTGTCTCGGCGGTTTCGTTGTCGCTCATCATGAATCTGTTCACCGAACCCGGCGAACGCGCGAAAGCGATGGGCGTGTACGGGTTTGTGTGCGCGGGCGGTGGCAGTATCGGTGTGCTGCTTGGTGGCCTGCTCACCAATCTGCTGAGCTGGCATTGGATCTTTCTCGTCAATCTGCCGATCGGTATTGCCGTGTATGCACTTTGCGTCGCGCTGTTGCCGTCCGCGCGCGGTCATGCACATGGAGAGAAGCTCGATGTGGCCGGCGCGGTATCCGTCACCGTTTCGCTGATGCTGGCCGTGTACGCCGTGGTGAATGGGAATGAAGCCGGCTGGACTTCGGTGCAGACGCTCGGCTTGCTGTTCGCTGCGTTGGCGCTGCTTGCTGTGTTCCTGGTGATCGAATCGCGCGTTCAGCATCCGTTGATGCCGCTTGGTTTATTTCGCTTGCGCAATGTTGCGACGGCGAATGTGGTCGGCGTGCTGTGGGCGGCTGCCATGTTTGCCTGGTTCTTTATTTCCGCGTTGTATCTGCAGCGGGTGCTCGGCTATCGGCCGTTGCAAGTCGGGCTCGCGTTCCTGCCGGCTAATCTGATCATGGGGTTCTTTTCGCTTGGGTTGTCGGCGCGTGTGGTGATGCGCTTCGGGCTGCGAGTTCCGCTGGCCGTAGGGCTGCTGGTCGCGGCTTGCGGTCTTGCGTTGTTCGCTCGCGCGCCGGTTGGCGGCAGCTTTGTGCTCGATGTCATGCCAGGGATGATGCTGCTTGGTTTCGGCGCAGGGATTGCGTTTAATCCGATGCTGCTGGCGGCTATGAGCGATGTTGACCCTGGCGATTCAGGGCTCGCGTCGGGGATCGTCAATACGTCGTTCATGATGGGTGGGGCGCTTGGGCTCGCGGTGCTGGCCAGTCTCGCTGCGGCGCGGAGTGAGGCGGTGCAGGCGTCGTCTGGAGATGCCGTGGCCGCGCTGAATAGCGGGTATCACGTCGCGTTTTTGTTTGGGGCGATTTTTGCGGCGGCGGCGGGGATTTTGGGTGGGGTGTTGTTGCGGACGGGGCGAGCAGGAGGAACTGGGGTTCAGGAAGGTGGCCACAGTCAGCAAGTGTCGCCCACAGATAAGACTGCAACAGAAAGTTATTGAGCGGCCAGCTACGACAAACTTAGCTTGGTCCCCTCGCCGCCAGAGATGGCCGAATCACGACGTTGACTCTGGGAATGGCAGAACGCCTGGAATCCGCAGCAGCACTTCTTCAAAGAGAGACGGCTCGCGCGTCGTTTATGATGAGCAGGTACGTTGACGTCTCGCGATGCAGACGAGTTTCGCAGTGACGGCAGTCATTCGTCATGCTTTGCATTTGAAAACCGCAATTCCGATCAAACGCGGCTACCCGCGTCCCGCTATGCTGGTTCCATGCTGACATGAGAGCCCATATGAATCCGGTTGGAAAAGCGCTCTGGTTTATCGAAAGCCACTTTGCCCGCGAGTTGACGCTCGACGAGATCGCCAACTGCGGATGCGTGTCGCGCTTTCATCTGGCGCGCGCCTTCGAAGCGGCCACGGGGTTTTCGGTGATGCGCTATGTGCGCGGGCGTCGCTTGAGCGAAGCAGCGCGTCGGCTGGCGAGCGGCGCACCGGATATCCTCGCGGTCGCCATCGACGCCGGCTACGGTTCTCACGAGGCATTCACGCGTGCGTTTCGCGAGCAATTCGGGCTCACGCCCGACGCGCTGCGCGCGCGTGGTCATCTCGACAATCTCGCCCTCGTGGAGCCGATCAAAATGGACGAAACCCTGCTTACCCGTCTCGAACCACCGCGCTTTGAAGACGGCAAAGCGTTTCTTGTCGCGGGCCTGAGCGAGCGCTACACCAGCGAAACCTGTGCCGCGATTCCGTCGCAGTGGCAGCGTTTTGGTGATTACTTCGGCAAGGTGCCGGGGCAGATGGGCAATGTGGCGTATGGCGTTTGCTATAACGCGGACGACAACGGCAACCTCGATTATCTGTGTGGCGTTGAAGTCAGCGACTTCTCGGCTTTGCCTGCGGAGTTGAGCCGTTTGCGCATTTCGCCGCAGCGGTATGCGGTGTTTAGCCATCGCGAGCATGTTTCGACTATCCGGCGCACGTGGAATACGATCTGGAATCAGTGGCTGCCGGCATCGGGACATATTCCCGCCGATGCGCCGAATTTTGAGCGCTACGACGGGAAGTTCGATCCCGTCAGTGGGATGGGCGGGCTTGAGATCTGGTTGCCGTTGAAGAGTTGAAGAACTCGCGCGCCTGTCACGACGATGCACGCGCCCGATGTCAACGAGATCAATCGCGAGACCACCTTTTCGCGCTGAACACCTTGATCGAAGCGGCGCGCGCCGGCAATGCGGGCCGCGGCTTCGCCGTGATGGCGAATCAGGTCAAGCGGTGGCGTACGGTTGCGCCACCTTCTTTTAATCGTTCAGTCTATCGCCCATGCCGATTGCTGACGTTTTGCGACGCTTAGTGTGGCGCGGCGGCCGGTTGCTGAATCGCGTCGGGTCTTAACGTCGCTGCACTTTTTGATGATGCGCTTTTGGGCTGTGGCGCGTTGGCGGAGGCGTCGGAGGCTTTCGCTCTCTGCGATGCTTCGGCCAGCAGCTTGGCTGCATGGCGTGCGGTGATGCGGCTATGCGGGACGCCCTTCGCGTCGAGTGCGATTACCTGGAATAACTCGCGGTCGCATTCGAGTTCCTGCTGATACTGCTCGGCCGTGTCCACCAGCAATTCAAGGAGCGTCTGACGACGCTTTCTCTCATCGCTCGTGATGGCAGGATTCCTACATATCGAGGACGCAAGTGTGATCAAGGTGTCCAGTTGACCTACTTGTCGATCGCATAAGTCGAATGCGGATAGGGCGAGTTTTTCGTATTGGAGGGCGTCGACGGGCGGACGGGATGCTGCTTGGTTTTTGATGGACTTGGTCATGGTGCGTCTCCCTGGTGGTTCCTTGGATCGCCCGACACTCGCTTGCAAAGGGGTGAGCGGGCACGTGACGGGATTGGAAGACCGGCGCTAAACCAAACCGGCGAGCCTTGCGGCTCCCCCACCACAGCCCGCCCGTTGATCTGTATAGGCGTGCAGAGGTAGACGCACGACCCGCGATGAGCGCGGGTGTGCGAGTTTAGCTAGCAGGCTTCCAAACCTGGCCGCCGAGTGTTTCCCGACGACTTGGGAATTATAAATCAGGGTGGGCGGGTTGCTGGCAACTGAGTAGGCTAAATGTTTGATTTGGCCGGAGGGATAAGCGTAACGGTTAGAGAATGGCTGGCATTCGGCGGAGGCCGAAGTGGGTGGATCGACTGCGCTGTACCAACTCACCGCGAAGACCGGTCGCTCGGCATGGATGCCCATTAGAGGCCGGCGCCGATTGCTTGATTTCGGTTCGTGACCTACCGTTCGTGGGCTCGTGCATTTGGACCGATGTTCAGCCTAAGCGGTCATCCATAACTGGCATGTCTGTTGATTGCGCATGGCCGCTTTAGAGCGCCTCGTGGGACCGCAGTCGACCCGCAGGAGACACTCAGCAATATCGCCTCAACGGCCGATCGCAGTGTACTTCCGGTCGCTCGAACACCGAACGATCCTCGAATTCCACCGTTGCGTGCAGCCTCAACCCGAAGCGACCTTTGCGCACGCGGGTATGCGGGCTCTCCGCTGCGTGACGGGAACGGACGTTCCGACGACGTGAATTACGTGAATAGCGGCTTCCTGCGTTGCTTCTGCGGAAAAATAACGCGCGGGCCAAAATTTATCCTATGTTTACAGTCGCAAGACGACAAAACCTGAGGTCCGCCGCCACACTCGGAGCGAGGCAAAGGCGACCGGTCTAGTACATCCGTGACGAGGAGCCATGATAATGCTACGTTCCACGCTGTTTGCGTGCGTTGTCCTTTGCACAGCAGCCACTTCGTTGGTTGCGCATTCGCAGGAAACGGAACCCCACGGATGGCTGAACACCGAGACTTTGAAGACGCGTTCCGGTGATTTCGAATTCAGGAATGGCTACCCCCTCGGCGACACCGCGCAACGGCTGTTCGACCTTCAGCTCGTCAATCGAGCCACCGAGGTCTATCTGACGCAGATAATGCCGGTGAGTGAGATCGCGGTGCGCGAGGGCCTGCGTGTATTCGGCGCCAAGAAGCCCACGCAAGTCGTGATCTGGGAAAATCTGATGGATGCCCAGACAGTGCTACTGACCGCGAACACCGAGACGGTCTACGCGATAAGCCACCTTGACCTCAAGGCGGACGGAGCGACCGTTATCGAAGCGCCGCCCCATATGCTCGGTTTCATTCAGGACGGCTTGCAGCGTTACCTTTCGGACATCGGGCCGTTAGGCGCGGACAAGGGCAAAGGAGGAAAATTCCTGGTTCTCCCGCCGGGGTTCAAGGGCAGCGTGCCGAAGGGCTACTTCGTCGCCAGATCGCCCACGTACTCTGTCCTGTTCGCCGTCCGAGGTTTTCAGGTCAATGGCAAGACCGATCAGGCAGTCAGCCTGATGAAGCAAATCAAAATCTACCCGTTGGCTCAAGCCTCTTCGCCACCTCAAATGGAGTTCATGAACGGTTCCCGGCAAAACATCGACACGCTGTTTCCTGACAACTTCCACTTTTTTGAACTGCTGGCGAAGTTGGTTAACGAAGAGCCTCTGGATGTTTTTGGGCCGCTCGAACGGTCGCAAATGCAGGCGATTGGGATCGATAAAGGCAAGCCGTTCAGCCCGGACGAGCACACGAAGGCTCTCCTTTCTGAGGCCGCCCGCCTAGGTGGTGCAATGGTGGACTTGCCCCTGCATGACCGGACATGCGGTCACGCTTAGGTTGGTGAATCTGCTCGCTGGCGAAACTCGCGTGGTGAGCAGTATTTCAGGGCGCTGTGCGGATGCGACTCGTTGTAGTGGTCAA
>NZ_JAMWXW010000056.1:0-28368 GCF_031570135.1 Paraburkholderia sp. USG1
CCGGCGGCGCCGACGACCAGGTGCCACTGCTTCTTCAATAGTGTTCACGTGTCCACCTATTTAAGTGAACACGATGCTCCCAAGACTTTTAACGCAACTCAAGATGAGATGACCGGGCGCTTACGGTTGGTCCGCGCCTGTGGCATCGTCACCGTGCGTCAGCGGCCAGAGACCGCAAAGGGCGTCATCTTCATCACTATCGAAGACGAGACCGGCAACGTGAACGTTGTCATTTGGCCTAAGGTGCTTGAGCAGCAGCGCAAGGAAGTTCTGGGGGCATCGCTGCTTGGAGTGCTTGGAGTATGGCAGTGTGAAGGCGAAGTGCGGTATCTGGTGGCGCAGCGACTGATAGACATGTCGCATCTGTTGGGGGAGCTACCGTCAATGAGCAGAAATTTTCACTGAAACGTGAATTCTCACGTATCTGCGCCGCAATCCCTGTCCACCGCCTTTCCCAAGGATGCTCATGCAAAATTGACGCGCTCGCAGCCAAATCGTGGAACTCAAAGCACCGACGTTCAGCCCACGGAACGTTCGTACAGTTGTTTGCGCGCAAGAAATTTGAGCCTGCATGGGTACTCGTTCAGCGAAGGGTGTTCTAGTCTGGAGGAAAGGGCTGGCAAAACAAAGCTACTGTGCGAATTGTCGACTCCGCGAGCGTAGTCTTTACATGCTGCAGATTCTCGATGAATTTCTGTTTTTCGTATTCGGTGGTTTCTAAAACGTAATCAAACGGGCCAAAAACGTCTATGCAGCTTGCAATGCCGAGCAGGTTGAGTTGTGTCCGAGCGGCACTACAGCTACCAAAACCGCCCTTCATCTTATCTTGAATCAGCAGAACACCTCTCGGATGAACGCGTGCCATGAACGCAGGGCTCACCCCCGATTTCGGAGCTTCCTCTGTCCCCGGTTGCATAGTGTTGTCAGGGTATTCAAGCATGGTAAGTGTTTGCGAAAGGTATCCTTCGAATTTTCGTCGATTGTCGAGTACTACGCTTGCTACATCAGCCAAAGCCTTGTATCGGAATCGAAGCAGAAATTCGAAAGGTTCTTCAGTGTTGTCCCGCCAATCAGGTATCTGAGTAACCGCATCTCCATTCCCTCGAACCGGGTGATGCTGTTCACTCTCGCTCGTAGCTGTCAGTCTCGTGGTCTCCTGGTGTGTGGCGTGCCGAACTTCGCTTGGTCGTATCGGGGACAGCCGTGCGCAGAGATGTTCCCGTGTAGGTGTCTTGCTCTGCATGCCGATAAGGTGAGTCATATATCGCCTTGACTCTTTGACTACGTCCTCGGGCTTTAGACCCGTTGACTTCGCAAATATATAGCACCAGGGCATGGCTAATCGCTCCCGTTCGGTTCTGAGGGTTCCATTTCCGCGGAGTGGTGGACGAAGCCGGAAAAATCCAGAAGGGTCTGAGTTTCCCGTACACCGTCTTCAGCCGAGCGGATTCCCTTCTTCACGAGTGCAGCAAGCAGTCCGAGATTCCTGCTATCAGTTTCTGCACTCGGTAGAGCTAGCTTTCCTGGCACCTCAACTTTCACAAGCAAATCGAAATCCCCGTATACAACAGCTGAGGCCAGCTCCGCGGCTCTGAGCTTCTTCCGCACCTGCTCAGTTTTGCCGGGAAGCACACGGATAAGCACGTAGGCTGTCAGGCTTCGTCGGACTAGCATCGCAGGTGTCAAAATCAAAAGGAGCAATAATCCTCCAACGAAGCAGGGTTTGTACGGGAAACTTTGTGGTATGGCCGCTAGCCCGACACAGACCATGACTGCGAACACAACGTATTCGGGGCCGTCCAGGAACCATCGGTCGCTAAGTACCTTACCCCAAGCATTGCGATACACCGGACCGAACACAACCTGCACAAGAATGGCGGCCAGAGCCATACCTAGCACTGCTTTGAAGGGTTCGCGAAAATCAGCGAGCTCGCGATGGTCGACGAATTCTCGCAACTTCCAGAACACGGTTGCCCACAGGATGGTTACCAGAAAAGCGTTGATGAATTGAATGACTACCGCAAAAATCCCGACCGGCACGTTCTTTCTTCCCTGAACCACTTTGACCGCAAGATTCCATACGCTAAAGCCGCTATAGACGAAGAGTCCATAAATGACGGCGCTGGCAGGGTCCAGTGCACCGCTTACGAGCGCAGCGCTGCCGATAATTGGCGGCAGTACGACGGACTCGAAGAAGAATCTGCGAAGGATTCTTAGCCAGATGAGATTGTCGTCCTCCGTGAAGAACTCTCTAACTTTCTCATTCCTTTTCTCCTGCCTATCATGCGATTCCTTCGGCCGGGGCGCCGCGTCTGAGCGGTCGTCGTAACTTGATGATGGTCCATTCATTGCAGCTACCGCGCGTTTGAAAAGCTCGAAAGATGTTCCGTGGTCACTGATATAGCCAAAAATGAACAGGGCTAAGCCAGATGCACTCCACATGAGCTCGTCACTAGTAATTATCTTCGGAGCCTCCGGCTGATAAGGCGCATGTAGCGGGCTAACGTGCGCGTAGCTTAGGATAAGGAGCGCGCCAAGCGAGGCAAATACCGCTAGCACTACGACGTGTCGAATCGCTGCTTTTCGCAGATACCTTCGGTCATCCGGTCCAGCACCCCGCGCAGGGGTATACCACGAGCAGAAAACAGGCGCGATTATCATCGCAAAACCTAACGTCAAGGACCAAACATCCAGTCTTGTGAAGTCGGGGGAGTACGACGTCGGGAGCGTATAGATTTCGCTCGTGATTTTGGGTATTCCATGGTCATTTTGAAACACGCGATTCACGCCGTCGATTGCATTTAGTAGCAGTACCACGGCCATGAGGGTCCAGCTTACCCGGTCGAGGGTGGGTTGCATTTCAATTGCCGCAAGCTCCCGCTGCTTTGAAGGGCTCAAAGGAGTCTTCGCCGGCATTCCGGACTCATTCGTCGCTTCCGCTTTTGCTTCATGCGTGCTTTGTTCAGTTGTTACCCTGCCGCTAGAAAGCGTCTGCGCAGCTCCTTGCGTATCAGGCGCAGCATCAAGGGTACGTTCGCTCGCGGGTTGTTCCGTCAATGCGGAGGCAGATTTAGCGGCAGGCTCATGCTGTTCTTCCGATTTGGACTCGGTAGCGCACGTTCCGCCGCGCCTATTTTTTGGTCTACGACGTAAACATCCTGGATACAGTGCGAGAGCGACGAACACCGCCACGAGCCCCACAGAGACGGCGGTGACTACCTCTTTGTAGCTTGAGATATGCCTGTAGGCCAGCCAGCCCCCGATTAAAGCAGGTCCTAAATTCGTTGAAGCCTCGAACATCCAGCGGCATCCGTCGCGGATGGTTCTGGCGCATTTCTGTTTTTTTTCGGAGGCAGTCGTCATGGCCTGTCTTCCCGGGGTTCTTAACCGCGTTTGTCGGGTGTCGGATTACGTCTGTATTCCGCAGATGAATATCCAGTTTCACTAGACTGCTTTTTTGTTATAGGTCGTTTTTCAGCGGTCAGTTATCGTTATGAGCGAAAACAGCGTAAGGCGAAATGGTCGCAACGAAGGCGAGCCTAATATCAGCTTTGTCGGCAGAGTTTTTCGCAAATTGCTGAATAGATTGAGCAGCTTGAGATGCCCCTTACCTCCAGATACTTTTAGGGGAAGGTAGTGAGGTGCGCTATTCTTTTAGCCGCAGGGGTTTCGAAGCGCATGCCGACGTGTTTAGAAATGGTTCTCTTTCCGTTGGAAGACCCACGCCGGCGGATATGGTTTGTCGCGCACTTTTCGATAGCGCATAGTCAAGTGAAGTGGTCGCATGCCTATTTTTATGGATGAAAAAATCGAGGACTAGAATGTGCTACTCGGCTCAAATTCTGGCTGACTACAGGAAGTTTGTGCGCACTTTCGGCGCTCTGATGGACATCCACGAGTTCGCACGCCTGTTCTTCGAACGCGCAGAGGGCACCAGCAAGGCAAAGGTGCCCAAGGCGATGGAGGAGGCATTCGCTCAGCCGCAAACGGAGGCGGAAGGCGCAATCAAGACTCTTATCGACCGGTTCAATGCGGAACAGGCTTCCAAGCTTGAACAAGACCTCTTTGGGCAGCGCAAGCGACTGGCGGACGCCGAACGAACACTTCAGATGAAGGTGACGAAGGCGGCCACCGAAAGCCAGCGAATCGCCACCGATAAAATCGAGTGGACCCGCGGCAAACTTGAGGACATTCAGCGGACTGAGCCCAAGGCCCGCGACTCACGCATCTTCCCTGGGCACTATGCGCTCGTCATGGTGATGGAAGACGGCCAACGCGTCATCAAACCGATGCGTTATCAATGCCGCATTGCTGGCAAACCGGCCTCGCACGGACTTCAAATATCCCGGAACCTAAAACCTTTACTTAGAAGCTGTTGCGAAATTAGTCAAACAGAGGCTTTAGGCGCGTCCAGCAAATTAAGGCGCAAGCCAAAGACAGGAATGCTTCGTGAACATGAGCATAGCGTTCGTAACGAATCTTGAGACGTCTAAACGAGTGAAGCCACGCAATCGAACGCTCGACTGGCCAACGCGTTTTGCCAAGGCCACTGCCATGCGGCGCGCCGATTTTTGCGAGCACGTGTTAACTTTCTGTCTTGTTTTGCCTGACAGGAAGCGATGCCTAAAGAACTGATAGACGACGAATTGTGGTCACTCATCGAGCCACTGTTGCCAGCGCGAGTACCACGCAATCGCCAGTATGCGGGCCGCAAACCGACACCCGACCGAGCCGTGCTAACGGGCATAGTGTTCGTGTTGCGCTCGGGCATTGCGTGGAACCTCCTGCCACAGGAAATGGGATGCGGTTCGGGCACAGCTTGCTGGCGACGGCTCGTCGCGTGGCAAGAAGCAGGTGTCTGGCAACACATCCACGAAACGTTGCTCGACGAACTGCGTCGCCGTGGCGAAATCGATTTCTCGCGTGCGCTCGTCGGCAGCTCATCGATTCGCGCCGTGCTGGCGGGAAAAAAACCGGCCCGAATCCCACGGACCGGCGCAAACTCGGCAGCAAACACCACCTCATCGTCGACGCGCAAGGCATCCCGCTCGCCGTCATCCTGAGCGCGGCGAACCGGCACGACATTACCCAGCTCGATGCGCTGGTCGATGCGATTCCACACATCCGGGGCAAGCGGGGCCGTCCCCTGCACAAGCCGCAAATCGTTCAGGGCGACCGGGGCTACAGTTCCGAACCCCATCGGCAGCGCTTGCGCGAGCGAGGCATCACGCCATGTTGCGAAATTAAGTTTTAGGTCTGTTAACTTTTCCGACTTGGTGGCTTCCAAAAACCTTCGAGATTGTCGCGCCGAGCGTTATACGTTGAACATGTACTAGAAGCAGGTGTTCCCTGTTTGGACACTCGCTTGGCATCTTGGTCGTCAACGCCTTTTATGAAAACGTCGGCCGCGCAAAGATGGAAGGCCGTGAGCTCGCTGAAGGAGAGAAGGACGAGAACGTAGTTCTTGAGTTCAAGCCCAACCCACCTCACGACATGCTTGTCGCCTGTCTGTGGTCCCGATGGTCGGCGCCTGGAGAGCCGGACCTCCTGTCTTTTGCTGCCATAACAGATGAGCCGCCCCTGGAGATTTCTGCTACGGGGCATGACCGGTGCATCATCCCTATTAAGCCGGAAAACGTTGACGCATGGCTGAATCCGGATGCGTCGGACCTGGCGGCGTTGTATGCAATTCTGGACGACCGTGACCGTCCATACTACGAGCACCGGCTGGCTGCGTGACCGCTCTCCCGGACCTCGATTGCACCTCGCGTTCAGCTTCCGTGCAACGTGGATTAGCGAGGTGGTTAAGCAGTATCGCCTCCGACGCGCCGGAAGCTCTTGGACCTTGGGCCGCTGTCGATGGAGGCAGAACGAGCGCCACGCGCGTCCTTGCTAATAGTCTCGAACTGGGTAGCAAAATCGGGATGCCGCTCGTTGAGCCAGTGAGACACATGCTCATTGTTCACAAGCGTCGCCACATACGCAGCCGATACTGCGAGATGTAGGTGCTCAACACCATACCTCTCATCAGTCTGAGCCACTGTGGCCTGAAGCGTAGCCAGTTCCCGTTCGAGTATGGCGAGCTGAGTCGTCACCTCGTTTTCCGATTTTTTGCGGGTACCGGGACTCTCTTCGAGTTGCTCCTGTGGACTCGCGGCCACGATGGCGCGCGCGAAAGCTGACGTGAAGTTTCCCTGGCCGCACATTAGCTCCACCGCCTGCAACTGCCGGAACGGCTTCATTCGCTTCAACGTATTGAAGGTCGTCGCCGGACAGGCTTTGTCTGCGAGCAGGGCCGCGGCCTCGCGGCATATTCCATCCAGCAGTTCCGCCCGGCGCTTCACAGTACCGATGTCGATTCCCAGTACCAGGGCAATCCGCTCCCGTGGAACGCCACGTTCGATTGCTTTGGCAATCATGCGTGCGTCCTGCGCCGACGTCAGCCGGCTTATGTGCTTGTTGTAGGTGTACGCTTCATCGTCAGTCGCGACAAGACACAAGACCTCTGTGGAATTCAGGCGACGAACAGCTTCCACTCGCAACCGACCATCGAGAATCCGGAACCTGCCTTCGTCATCTGCGATGCGCGCCACAATTACAGGTTCGACAAGACCAACAGTGGCGATGGATGCAAGAATCTGCAGGAACTTCCTGCTCGAGGTGACATTGTTAGGCAGGTGCCGTGATGAAACCAACGCATCCAACTGTAGCATTATTGGCTGGCGCTCGAATGCGGCCCTGAGGGGCTTCCCTGTTAACTGGACCATGGTTGTGCCTCCGCCCTTATACGCTGGTCGAGCACGCGAGGAAGTGTTGTGAGTCCCTCCCGTTCGAGAAGGCCGATGAAATCTTCTTCGCACATCAGCTGACGCAGGGCATGAACAATGAACAGCAACTGCGCGTGAGTAACCTCGACTTTCTTTGCAAGCAGTCTTTGCCGGTCACTTTCCCGCACATACAGACGACGCAACTGCTCGGGAGCCAGTTCGCGGGACCTGGGAGCGCTAGGTCCCTTAAAAACAGGCAGCAACTTGCCTCTCGACCTGCCGCGGCGGTCAATCAGCTTACGGACTACCGCAATCTGTCGCCCTTTCAACGTCCCGTCTTCGTAAGCATCAACCAGTGCAGATTGCACCTCTGTGTCATCGGCGCGTGCGATTTGCATGGCGATACCTATGGGGATGTTCCCGGCCTCGACGGCCGTTATTAGCCGCTCTTCTCCGCGGTCGAGGAGAAACATCAGGCTTTCCAGATAAGCAACAGACAAGCCTACCTTCTCTGCAATGAGGTTGTCCGTGTACCCGAATATCCTGAGGCTTTGAATGTCCCTGAGTAACTCCATCGTGGAGTGGTTCCGTCTCGCGATATTCTCGACGAGGCTTTTGACGAGGCACTCGTCCTCAGCGCTGTCGATGACGTGTGCGGGAATGGTGTCATGGCCGAGAGCCTGAACTGCTTCGAGTCGTCCTTGACCGCAAACCAGGTCAAACACGGCTGTATCGTCGGAGCACGCCCGATGGCTTACGGTTATCGGTTTCTTTAATCCCACGGCCGCAATGCTATCGATAAGTGCCTGCTTTTGACGCCTGCTGCGGGTCCGGGGATTAAGCACTCGAATCTGGTGAATCTGGATGTCTGCGATTGGAACGAGGGGATTGGCTTCCATCGAATGCCTCCATGTGAGTCCGCGCAGCCAGTTCAAGCAGAATCCTCTCGTCGGGGAAACGGAACATTTCGAAAGGTTCGCTACTGCCGCTGCGGATGGACAGCGAAAAATCGTAACCGGGCACTAGACTGCCTCGAGGAAAAATATAAAAATCGATTGGAGTTTCAAACGCGGAGTCCAACCTCAATACGACGAGAAAGTCGGGCGACGAGTAGGTTGGCCAGCGTACTCTCCAGCGCGGGCCACGGCGGTCGTAATGAAGAATCGGACGAACGGTGAATCTGATGACCAGTTCATCGTCTACCCGAATGGTAGTTTCGTCCGCGGAAATGTCCACGCGATGTCCCTGGGCCGTCAGGGCAGCGGTAGTCTTCCCAATGCACTCCTGCTGGGCGGCTCGTGACGCCCGGAAGACTTCCGGCCCCCCCATGTGATAGCTTGGCTCGTATCCAACTAGCGCGTACGCGTTCTTGATGCAGCCGAATCGTACGGAATACGTCTTTCCTGCGGGCAGTGCCCGAGCCCGGTCAATTTCCTTGGCGCTCACTACATCAGCAGAGTGCACGAAGTCGCCCAGTCTTTTCAGAATCTCATCGTCGCTGAGGTTTTGTGTCCGGTTCGTCCGGATTCTCTCAGCGGCGTCGAACGTCGCCCGGTCAACGAGAGGCGGAAACGCGCTCTCTGAACGAGCCCACTCGGAGGGGGGATTCCTATGCCAGTTGGTATCAAGTTTCCTGGATGTCCTGGCGTAGACATTGGTCCCTACATATTTTTCGCTGCTCAGAATATCCGTAACGTGCTGTGGATTCCACGGGCGACCATGTGCGTTGCAGATTCCGAAGGCGTTCAGTCGGTCTGCAATCCGTTTGCACCCAACTCCCTGACAAACGTACCAATCGTAGATGCGACGAACCAGCGCCACTTCGCGTTCGTCACCGGGGGTCACGATAACTCGGTCTGTCTGGATGCTTTTGTGCTCCCGATGGTGCAGAGGACCTTTGACATTCCCATCCGAGTCAACCAGTACGCGCTGCAGGCCATATCCTGGAGCCGCACCTTGCCAAAAACCTCGCTCAGCAAGTTTGTATTGGCCGATGAAAACCTTGCGGGACAGCTCACGACTGTATTCTCCGGCCATGGCGCGCTTGAGCGTTTTCATCAATGTCGCCACAGCGCCGCCGTCGTACGAGAAAATTTCTCCGCAATACACAACCTGCACGCCGGCCTGCCGGCACAGGTATTCGTAGTGGGCACTCTCATCGGTGTCCTGAAAGCGACCCCAACGGCTGACGTCGTACACAAGCACCAGGCTGAAGGCATGAGTAGGAGCCTGTGCATCCTGAAGTAGCTGAAGCAGAGCAGGTCTGCCTTTAAGTGTCACGCCGCTTTTCCCCGCGTCCTCGTAGGTGGCGACAATGGATATTCCCTGTATTGCGGCGAACTCAGCGATTGCCAGCTTCTGGTTTTCGGTTGAGTACTGCTGGTAGTCCGTAGACATCCGCACATACTGCGCTGCGAGCCTGCCAGCAAGGGACGTCAATATTCCATCCGCTTGCGGCATTCTCGTCTCCTGTCTTGCGCGGTAATTAGTGATAGCTCGGTGCTCGCCCAAGTCAAGGAAGATAAATGTCAGAGCTCCAGTGTTTCACTTAGGGTCCCAACCGCGTGGCCCACCGGTGCGCCAAGTGAACTCAAAAAGAAAATTCACGCGTCAGTCATACCCCTAATGTGCCTGCGGCGTATGTGGTTACAGACATGAAGTTGAACCGGGCTGGAAGGTTGGTAGTCTGAGGAAGGAGAAACAAACGAGAACGTGGTTTTAGGATTCAGCACGACCAGCACATGACATCCTGGTCGCTTGACTTTGGTCGCAATGGTCGGCACTGGGCGAGCCAGATTCGTTGTTCTTTGCCGCAGTACGAACCAGTCACCACCGGAGGTGGCTGCCGCTGGCCATGACCGCTGTATCATCCGCATTGAGTCTACTGATTGCGTTAAAGCGTGAAGAATCCACTTAACCTCGACCTTCGCGCGCGAGCCGAACTGCTTGCCTATCTTGTTTCGTCGCACCTGCTCGCGCGACAATTGACGGGCGATTGGCTTTCGCCCGACCACGTTGTGGAGTCCACGACCTTGTGGTTAAACACTAATGGTGGCGGTGCTGACGTTATGCAGCGAGTCATGCTGTCGAGTCGTGCCTTGGAACTAGCCCGACAGTTGGAGACGGCGCGACTGCCCGTGTTTTCACGACAGACGTTTACCGCGCTGTTTTGTGAGAACTTGAGGCTGGACTTCCGTTCGGAAGCGGCGCGGGCCATCTATCAGCACTGCTTGACCTACCTTGCCGGTACTCGATGGTCTTAACGGGGCTGGATGCCCGCCCGTGGGCGTCTACCTGATTTTCCTTTACGTTCTATTGCGGGGCTAGCAGTTGGCGAGTACGGAAGCCTCATTGGACGTCCTGGCTCAATTGCTAAGTCCGCTGCTTTCGCCAGTCGGTCGAGCACGATGGCGAAATTTGGATGATGCGAGCCGAGCCAGGTTGTAATCACTTTGCTCCGCATCCAGCTCCGCACGTAGCTGGCTGCAAGCGCCAGATGAAACAGGTCATCGTCGTAATGCGAGCGCAGTTCTGCCGCTTCGAGTTGCATCTGGAAGAGCCCCCGTTCCATCCCGGCCAGTCGGGCTGCGAAATCGGGGTGAGACTGTCGCCCTCGTGCATCATCGCCCCTCTCCCTTGACGGCGTCGCTGCCAGCAGGGCTCGAGCGAAATCTCCGCAGAGATTGTCCACTGCGACCATAGTCTGGGCAACTGCTACCTGACGTGCCGGGGTCATCCTTGCGAGCGCCGCCACGGTCCGTTTCGGAAGCACTTGGCCGACGACCAGAGCGAACGCTTCCGCACAAATCTCTGGCGGTCTTTCGCACGGGCCCCGCGCCGCGTTTGAACGACGCATGAATCTCGCCGGTCGAGCTTGCGTCATCAGCGCCGCTCCATGAGCCGTTGATGAAGGAGCTTCGGTATCGAGGTGAACCCCTCGGTGCGTAACAGCGCCACGAAGGCAGGGTCCGACAGCAGCTCCAGCAGGACCTTTGTCGTCAAAGCCATCTCGTCGTGCGTCGCTTGCATATGCCTGATGGCAGTCCGCTGGCGCGCACGCTCGAGCCTGAGAACGTCGTTGGCCTTTTCCTCCGGTGTCGCTTTTCTACCGGCACGACGACGTTCAGGTTGGAGCCCTGCCGGTTTTGGTTCGTTATTCTGCCGGCTCAGGTTTGGCCCAATTCCGGAGGGACTGATGTCTGGTCGGCGCGGGCGCATCAGGAGACTCTCCCACAGAATGCCGTGTTTCCAAATGTTTCCAGGGGGACGCCCTCAGCGATGTCAAGCAATGGCATCAGATTTGAATGCTGATAAGCCTTGAAATGTGCCTGGCCGTGCCGGTGGATTACCGTGTATGCCCCGGGAACGAGGCTTCCACGCGGGAAAATGTGAAAGTCAAGCAGGTCCGAGCTCGCGCGCTCTATACGGCCATATATAAGGAAATCGATTGGGAAACAGTCCGGCCAGCGTGCGACCCAGTAGGGGACGCTGCCACCGATAAGCCATGGACTGCGAACAACGAGTTTTAATCTCAACGAGCCGTCGACACACATCGTATCCGTGTGCTTTTCGTATTGCACCTCGTGCCCCAGACTTTGCAAAACGTCGATGGTTACATCAGCGACCCGCTTTTCCATGTGGCGTTCGACAGAGCGGTTCTCAGAGCGGGCTGGGTCGAGATTCGGTGCGTAGCCTATGGCTTTGTATGCCTCGTTCAGGCTTCCAAACTCCCTCATTACCTGCTCGATGGACGGCGCGCTGCGGTAGTGCCTCAGTGTCGCCTGGCTCAGCTTGCCAGCTCGCTTGATGACTTTGCGCAGACCGTCAGTAATCTCATCCCTCGTGGGCCTACGCCGGGCGCGTTCCATTTTCTGCTGAACGGCATTGAAGACGCACTTGTCGACAACAGGCTCAAATGCTCCTGGGACACGAATCCAGTCCTGTTCTGGAACTCGCTCCCATGGATTGGCCAACTTTGAAGTGGTGCGGCTGTAGACGTTGGTGCCGATGTATGCCTCGTTGCGGAGGATGTTCAGAATGTTTTGGGCTTGCCACTGCCGGCCGAGGCCGTTGCTAATCCCGAAATCATTGAGGCGCCTTGCTATTGCGGCCGCCGTGACTGGCTGCGTCGCGTACCAGTCGTAGATTTTCCGAACCAGCGCGGCCTCACCACCGGGCGCCGGCGCGATGATGACGCGGTCAGTCTGAATAGTTTTGTACTCGTAGCTGTCGAGAGAGTGCCGGACGTTGCGGTCTGCGTCGAGAAGGACGCGGCGTAATCCATACCCGGGTGGGCCACCCGCATGAAAGCCACGTTCGACATTGAGGCAGTGCCCCAGGAAAACCTTGCGGGACATCTCTCGACTGAACTCTGCGGCCATCGCCCGTTTTAGCGCCTTTAATATTGACGTCGCTGGACTTCCGTCGTTCTCAAAAGGCTCGGCAACATATACAACATCGACTCCCGCGCGTCGGCAGGCAAACTCATAGAACGCGGCTTCGTCAACGTCCTGAAAACGGCCCCAACGACTGACGTCGTACACAAGCACGGTCGTGAATTTGCACTTCGGGTTGTCAACGTCTAATAGCAACTGAATGAGCGCCGGGCGCTCTCGCAAGGTCAAGCCACTTATGCCAGCGTCTTCGTACACGCTGACAATCCGGATGTGATGGGCAAGCGCATAGTCTGCGATAGCCTGTCTCTGGAAAACGGGGGAATATTCTTGATGGTCCGTCGACATGCGAATGTACTGTGCGGCACGGACAGGCACAGATGGACTTGCTCGTCGACTCTGTCCGGAAGGCATTTGGCATGTCCGGTTACAACACAGCTCAGTGATAGTGTTTTTGCGGAGGAAGTCAAGATGAGTCGGGTCTCAGCGCCACAAGACCGAATCCGCGCGGTAGCGGTCGTGGGCGCAGCATGCCATTCGGCCGGGCTGAAACCGCAGGAAAATCTGGGAGCGGGAAATTGGCTTTTCGCAACTCTGCGAATCACCGCAGCGACGGCCCTTTGCCGCAGGTCTAGCGGCCATTGACACGTTAGCCAATCTGGACGGACACATCCGTCGCTGGTCAGCGTCGCGAAGGAGGCGCAGGTCAGCCTCGTGCCAACGGCAGCCTTGAGCGCAGGTTACGCTGAACACCGTGCCGGGGATTCGGGTGCCGTACCTCTCTGCCCACAGAATGGTGAGCCTTGTTTGCCCTAGATGATGACGCGTTGCTCGAGCCAATGCACTAGCTTTCTCTGGTGCGACCATGGCATATTGCGGCCACAATCATACGGAGGTCACCTGATGGTAACAACTTTGGAAGCAGTGCAGACGAAGATTAAAAAATTGCAGGCCCAAGCGAACGCGCTGATTGCAAAGCAATCGTCGGGCGTCATCGAAAAGATTCGCGAGTTGATGGTGAAGCACGGTCTAACGACCGCTGACATTGACGCGCACACTGGCGGCAAGCAGCGCGCGAAACACGCGGCGGCAAAGACCGCCGCGAAGCCCGCTACGTCTGTTGCCAAATACCGGGACCCGAAAAGCGGCGCAACGTGGTCCGGGCACGGGCGCGCGCCACAGTGGATTGCGGCTGCTAAGAACCGCGACAAATACCTGGTCGATGCGGGTGCGGCCGCAGTGAAGCCGCCGCCTGCCAAGGAGGCGAAGTCGGCGGGAGCTTATGTTCGCGGTCCGCAGCCGGCGATGTATCAGGACCCCAAATCAGGCGCGACGTGGAGTGGTCGTGGACGCGCTCCGGCATGGTTGGCTGGCGCCAAAGACCGAAGCAAATTTTTGATTGCAGGTGGTGCAGAAGCTGCGGTCGTGGCGAGTGCAGGTGTTGTGAGCAAGGCGAAGGCTGTCGGCAAGAAGGCCTCGAAGACGGTCGGTGTCGTCGCTGGAAAAGGACAGCCGAAGGGTCCGCAGGCGGCCAAATATCGCGACCCGAAGTCTGGCGCTACCTGGAGCGGACGCGGTCCGGCTCCGGCATGGTTGGCCTCGGCGAAAGACCGGACGAGCTTTTTGATTGATGGTGACAACACGGCGGCCGATGCGAAACCGGAGGTCACGAAGGCTATTGCGAAGAAAGCCCCGACAGCAAAGAAAGCAGTTGCCAAGAAGGCCGTGAGTACGAAGGTGCCGGTGAAAAAAGCGCCGCGCAAGAGCGTGGCTGTACCCGCTCCGGTGGCCACAGTCGAGTCTGGCGCCGAGTTGACGACCTAAACGTAGTTGTCAGGTGCCCGGTGGACCAACGATTTGCTGGTTCCACTGGGTACACCAGGCCGACGACGTTTTATTGCGCCTGTATTGCTTGATGTTGGGCAGCTTGCTGTTGAGCGTGTTGCTTCGCAAGGTGCCTGCCGACCATGCAGCCACCGACTGCGCCAACTACAGCGTGGTGCCCCGCGTAATGCCCAGCAACCCCGCCTACCACCGCGCCCTTGAGGCAACCTGCGGCGTTTGCCGTGCCTGCTGTTGCGAAGACCAGCGTAGTTGCAATCAAGGCGATTCGTATCAAGCTAGCGTTCATTCGAAGATACTCAGAGATTGAATGTTTCGGATGTGGCACCGTCCGGTGTCGTTTCAATACCCGTGCCACTCGTGCTCACGCCATTCCTGGCGGCGCCATTCACGGGCTCGCCAGTCGTCACCACCGCCGTACGCGACGGCGACAGGTGCGGGAGCATACACGACGGGAGGTGGCGGTGCGTACACCGGTTCTGCAGGCGCATACACGGCACCGGGGATGCCCAATCCAATGGCGGCGTCGGCGTGTGCCGATGCTGCCAGACCGAACGCTGCGCCGAGAATTTTCCTGTTCATTTTCGCTAATCCTCGTACATTGAGTGCAATGTCAGTGACTACGGCTCGGAGTGTAAGAAGCGATGTCGGACACATGTGAAACGGCGGTGCGAGATTCGTAACGCGCCATTACTATTGTCGGCGTACCGGGTGGGCGATACGTCGTCAGGACCTCCGGCTGCGCTGTGCAGCAGTTGAACAAGTATTGGCATCAACGGTCGCATGCGACAAAATCAAGTCCGTCGTAGCGAATCATGTCGATTGCCTTAATGAGTACACGGTCCGGAAACACGCGACGGTTGACTCAACGCACCACATACGAAACTACCCGTCTCCTGAAGGTGCATACCTTCGAATAGAGCAAGCAGCGATAGCCGGAACGCGGCATCGCCACGGCCTTTTTCTGGTCGCAGGCCACGGGTGTGCAGGTTCGCGTCTCTTGCCAGAAGTTGCAATTCAAGAACCCATCGAGGCGATTGGAACTGCACTTGACATATATACCCCACTTCGAGCGATAATCTGCGCATCAATCGAGAAGCAGCGCACCCGCGATATCGAAGCCGGCTCGAACACCACCGGCGACAGCTTCGCGTCTCCACCAGACGCTAGCGAGATAGATTCAGTACTGTGTTTCGAAACTGGCAAGAGGGTTCTTGCCATCCTCCAGCGCTCAACACTGGACGCGACATAGGAAGATAACTCTGTTGATGGTGAGTCTTTCAACTCGACCATTTGCATGAGGCTCCTATGAACAGTTTCGAAACATCCTTCCTGCAGAAAAATTTCATTGTCAATGAGTTGTTGGTCTTGGCATGGGCGGCATCCGTTCAGCGGGCTAACGTCTACAAGAAAGGCCAGAAGCCATCGGACGTCCAGAAATTTCGGAGGGCAGTGCTCGATTTCGTACAAGCTCTTATACCGAAATACGTGGACGGATGCGAAGAACAAGCTCATAGCAGGAATTTGCAACTGCTCTGTCAGCATGCCACCACGAAAGGTGCTGCAATATTGATAGATGGGACATACCGACTCGGGGTTGCACAAAAGCTCCTGAACCTGATTCTGAAGTATTTGTGGTGCAGTGGATTAATCGCGGAACCACCGCACTGTCCGGTCGACCGGATTGTATTGGACCTGGGGCGGGTGAGCAGGGAGATATGTTGGACCCGGATGGAGTCTCTCGACGAATATCTTCTCGCAATTCGCTCATTGAGCAACTGTGCCATTGCAGAGCAGTCTTCGCTTGCCCATTGGGAGTTGACTTGCTATCAGCGTCGGGCCGGTAACTTTCTCGATATCGAACGCGCGCTGATGGTCAACATCCCAAGGCTCGCTGTTGTTGCGTGAAAAGCAGAACGGTACAAGGGGACACGTAACGCCAAGAGCAGGTTGCGCCGTGCGCGGCTTGTTGAGCTATATCGTTCTCCTTATCGGACCATATGGACTTCCGCATGTTTGCGAGCGATGTGAGCAACTGCTGCGGTTATAGTGCAGCGTGTACCCGCATCAAGTCCAGAATCCGCAGTACATTAGTACTCGGAACACGCTCCTTCGCGGAAATCGACATCAGAAGCCTGCAGTTCGCGGCTGATATATGGTCGCTTGCTGGCAGTTCGTTTCGCGGAACATGCGACATCGCCTGCTGCCTGTAGTCCTCCAAAGATGCAATCAATATAGTCAGATAGACTTCGCATCGGATGCGCGGAGATATCCGATGCCATGGATTAAGGACCAGAGACGACTGCGAGCGTCGGTTAAGGGACGATATCGACCCGTCTGCTGCGGAAGACGACTACCATGTCGTCTGTCGTTGCTTCGAGGCCAGGATATGAGAACCTTGGGTCCCATCGGGTGCCCTGTAGGCTCACGAATCGACCGTTTCCTTTGACCCACGCCTCGAACACGGCTTTCCCTTGGGGTCCAACCAGCCAAAGTTCAAAGTATCGGTTGTTGCCGGGTTGTCCCCAGACTTGCTCCGACGTGTCGAAGGATACCGGCCCATTCGGCGGGCCGCTCAGGTCAAGCTTCCGAACGGGATGAAACTGCTCGGCATCCTTTTCCCAGCGCCGGACCAACCACGCGTCGTAACCGCGCGGTGGCCTTTTATACATAGAGCCAGAGAAGAAGGCTGGGCCTCCGGGTGAAAAGGTAGCACCTTCTTCAGGATAGGACAGCACGGCCTCATACTCGCCGGCGGCCGGCTTTTCGAATAGTCGATAGTTCGCCTTGGCGTCAAATGTGTAGACAGCGATACCGAAGGACAGAAACGCCAAATGCAGATTGTCACTTAAGGAAAAGTGAAAGCTTGCGAGACACTCGGCGCCCCACGCTACAAGCAAAACACTTCCGTAATGAGTGGCCGCTGCGGAAATTTCATCCATAACCGCGTCGACAACATCGTCTCCCCAGTCGGCTTCAGATATCGTTATGGTCCTCTTTAGAAGCCGATGGGCGAAGAGAACAAACATCACTCCCAAGCCTAACGCGACGAGCAATTTGGCATCAGCAAAGTGGGGGAAGTTGGCTGCTTTGACAGTGTCGGCAAGCTTTGCATCCGCAAGCACCTGCACAGCTGCATTTATTGCCCACCCGGCGAAGAAGATGGCTATCCATAGGCCAAGTACTCGGAGAAACCGGGTGCGGAAGTATGCCCGCAGCATCTTGGGCAGCTGAAAATACCAGAGTCTCACAAAAAACGTTTTCATTTGCTTGCACATGCGATTCATGCTGTGTTCTTGAATTGTTCTGAAAGCCGATGGCTTCGCGCGGGAAGTCCCCCCGAAAAATGGGATAGCGCCGCTGCCATGGGACCGCGGGTCCGCGCATTTCGGATTATTCGATATGCGACTGAAGACGCCGAGACCGCAGTCCGTTCACGGGACTACAGGGATTAACGGCACATAGCGTAGATTCTTAAAAGAATAACGTGGGCAAGGCAAGGCAAGGCAAAAAACTCTATCATCGGAAACGTCAATTTGCACGGCACGGTGGCCTTTCCGTCAAACGGGACCATAACAAATTTCTGGTCGACGGCGTCGCAGGTGCTTCGGCTCCTACCAGCAAGTCAGCCGCAAAGGCCGGAAACTACGTGAGGGGTCCACAGCCGGCACTGCACGCCGCCGCCAGGACCGGTGCGACGTGGAGTGGACGTGGGCGCGCACCGGCGTGGCTTGCCGAAGCCCAAGACCGCACCAAATTTCTGATTGCAGGTGGCGCTGAAGCATCTGCTGCGACGACCGCGGGTACTGCGAGCAAGGGGAAAGCTGCGAGCAAGAAGGCCCCTAAGGTAGTTGGTGCGACCTCTACCAAGGGTCAGCCGAAAGGTCCGCAGCCGGCTAAGTATCGCGACCCGAAGTCCGGCGCGACTTGGAGCGGACGCGGTCCGGCACCGGCGTGGCTTGCTGATGCGAAAGACCGCAGCAAGTTTCTGATTGATGGCGACAGCACGGCGGTCGATGCGAAACCGGCGGTCACGAAGGCTGTTGCGAAGAAAGCCCCGACAGCAAAGAAAGCAGTTGCCAAGAAGGCCGTGAGTACGAAGGTGCCGGTGAAAAAAGCGCCGCGCAAGAGCGTGGCTGTACCCGCTCCGGTGGCCACAGTCGAGTCTGGAGCCGAGTTGACGACCTAAACGTAGTTGCGAGGTGCCCGGTGGACCAATGATTTGCTGGTTCCACCGGCTACACCAGGCCGACGACGTTTTATTGCGCCTGTATTGCTTGATGTTGGGCAGCTTGCTGTTGAGCCTGCTCTTGAGCGTGTTGCTTCGCAAGGTGCCTGCCGACCATGCAGCCACCTACGGCACCAACGACAGCGTGGTGCCCGGCGTAGTGCCCGGCGACTCCACCTACCGCCGCGCCCTTGAGGCAGCCTGCGGCGTTTGCCGTGCCTGCCGTTGCGAAGGCCAGCGTCGTTGCAATCAAGGCGATTCGTGTCGGGCTACCACCTGTTGTTTTTGTCGTCACGCGCCAGCGCACTTTCGACCGCAAGCTCTTCGGCTGCGGTAAGACTAAGCTGACCCCGGTCATTGGCTTGAAGAAGCCGATGCAGCCAACGGCGGCCGCCGGTAATCTGCACCATTGACTGGGCTAGCTCGATAACTGTTTCCCCGTCCTTTGCACATCGAAAAAAACGCTCATCAGGGTGGCCGACGTATTCATAGTGACGGCACATATTTGCACGAAGTCTTTCGGCAGCGTCAGAATCGATTTTGTACGATAACGATTGGTATTCCCTCAAAACAGTAGCTCGAACCTCGGCCTCTTTGCGGCCGTGGATGGTTTGGACAACGTTGTGCAACCCTTGGAACGAAATCTCGTAGAGAGGTGCGGCCTCTCTCAGATTTGCGTGAGAGGCGCTTTTGAATATTGCCAACAGGGAGTAGGGCTGAAGCCCCGACCAAGTTTCGTGAGCGGTCTTCAAGACGTTGCCCCAAAGGCGGGCGGAAGGCTCCGGATAGTAATGTTCCAGCACGTCGCCTGCGAATGATTCAATAAGTTCGGCGGAAGCGGAGACGTTAGTCATTGCTTCGAACAATTGAAGACGGCCCGACCGAAGCTTTGCAATAGCCTCGGTCATGGCCGTCGTTCCAAGTGATTCAAGCGCATCAATTACGATTGCATTGAGCTTCGCCGGATTTCGTGTCAGCAAGAGCTGAACTGCCTGATATTTCCGTGCCCGCAAAAGCCCTTTAACGACATGACTGGTGTTCCCGCTAGCCTCGAGCGTTCTCAGAATCTCATCGATTGGCAGCGCAGATGCGTTGTTCCAGAAGTGCGGGTCCGCGAACAGTTCCGGTCGACGAACAGCCAAAGCGTACATCGTCGCTGGCGACACGTTTAGCGTGGCAAACGTCTCCGCGGGCGTCGCTTCGAGGAGGTATGTCAAGATTTGCGCGCCAAGAGTTTCGTCTGCGCATCCCATGCACTCGTCGAGCACAAACTGCAAGAGCGCGCCATCAGACTGAGCCATCATCGAGAATTCTTCGATGGTGTTTCGGTCGGGAAAGTCTCTGAGGGTCTTCATCGGTGGCAGGGCACATCGTACGATGTTGTGAAGCCCCGCACCGCTACGCAATGCTTCGTCGGGAAAGATTTGGCCCGTGAGAAGGTCTTTTTTTAGCAACTGACAGTCGCCGGAGCCACCGAAGGCAACGCCAATGAGGGTTGCTGCACCTTGAATGCTCGCTTGGAAATCTGATTGCGTCAGCGCCCTCTTTATTTCGGTCAGAGGAATAATCGCCGTTCTCGGGTTTTGTGCATCGGTGACATACCGAGACAGGAACGCTCGTAAGGTCGAGCGGCGCCCAGACTGTACGTCATCAAGTATTTCGTCGATAGCAACCGTATGCCTTTCAGTATGTGGAGGGCTTTCGATTGCGGTTTCGTCAATCTCGTCAGAAAGAATGAGAGAGAGTGCCGCGTCCGGGAGACTTGTGCCCGCGCTTCCGGACGTACAAAACACAAATTCTCTGCGCAATCGCGGCGGCATTTGATTCCAGACGGCCGCGACCAGCGTCTCGTCCTTCTCGCTTCCGCTTCTGGAGACAAAGGCTGGGACCGAATCGTTCTTGCAATACAGGCCAGAGAGGACGCTATGTAGGCGCCTGTTGTCGTCGTGACCGACGGTGAGGACCTCTGTGTCTCGTCCGACCGCATCGGTCATATCCAACCTCTGCTCGTAGGACCTTAGCGACTCCATTTGTGGGCGGGTCAGCAGGTCGAAAATCTTATTGATGTTTTCAATCTGCGCGACTGTTCCGTAGGGTAGCAAAAGCGAATGCGTCCAGACGCAGCCGGGGCGCCGCATCTCATGGGCCAGCCAAGTACGGGAGACGACATACTTCTTCGCGTTTTTCAGCGGGTATGCGCAGATATAGGATTGCGACGGAGTCAACGACCTAGGCTGCATGTCACTCATGCGCGCCATTGTGGACAACGAAAAGTCGTCCAACTGCAGTGATGCAGCTAACAGCTTGTGGCCGTCACGGTATCCATGAAGCGCCTGGTCAGCGTTAACTGTCTTTTGAAGGTTGAGCTTTAAAGCCATCAGACTGGTCCGGATGGATTTTGCATCAGCCATTTGATTGGCGCGCAAAGGTCATGCGTCAAGGCGCCATGTCCCACGATGCTGACACGTTCGGATGGTTTGATAATCTTCTGAAGCCTTTTCTTGTCCCGCGGCAATGAGCCGCCTTGAGCGCTTATCCCGTACACCCTTACATCCCAATGCGATTCATTGGATTCAAGATATTGCGCGAGCATCGTACGATTCTGGTCAAACCATTCGTCTGGCGTGACAGAATCGTCTACGGTGTCCCAAGCCGACAAGATGATTGCGAGGCGTCTGCGCTTGGCGGGCCGCAGGTCGGTGACGGTCTGAAGCAACTGCACAATCTTCGGCTGCTCCGGCATGTCTTGGGCGGAGAATCGCGGAGCGACCGGTGGTGTTTTTGCATCATTGGTCGGCTTGCCATCCTCAGGCTGGGAGCTAGCGGTTGTTTCGGCCGCTGGTTCAGCCGCTGTTTCGGTTGGCGAAGCTTGAATCAGGTCAGAGACTTCATAGAGCAAGACGTCGTCGAATTTTGTGCTAGTTTTCGTGAATAGCAAAATCCCATTGCAATCCGCGAGCGCATCATGCAGTTCGTTGGGATACAAGCCTGTCACAACTGCGTCCCGTATTGACTCACCGGAAAGGTCCGGAAGTTGAATTAACGCTCGCGTTCCGTCTCGTGCGATGAGATGGAACGACAGCCAGTTTTCTTGCCCGGTCTTGGTTCTGTCAAGTTCCTGAAACGTGAGCCACCTGTCGTGCAAGGCGACCATATGTTTTTGAGCGTCGTCTAGAAACTCGGTCTTGAAGGATGACTCCACGTCATCACTCATCAAGACCTCGCCCAGCGCAGCAATAAACGTCGATTTACCGGAACTCGGCATGCCGAGAATCAATTGGACTTGCTCCACGCGACTAAACCTCCATCAGAAGGTTGTTCAACCGGTCATACATACGACCGACGGCGGGTTTTGGCACTACCATCTGGTAACTCTTTGTCAGATTGCTCGGACTCCACTCGTCGAGCATAGGGAGAATGCCGTCACCCAGTTGGACATCTTGGGTGAGAGGTCTTGCCGCCAGCCGGTGAGCGGTGACGCGAACCTTTTCCTTCAGATAGTCCTTTGCGCTCTCGACAATGAGTTCGAAGCGTTCTTGCGCTCCTGCGTAATCTTCCGAGCCAAGGACCTCATCGTGTTTCGTCAGAGCAATCTGGAGCAACTCCGAGTTCACGAAAGCCTTATTTTCCGATAATGCCCGAATTAGCCTTCTGACTTGGCCGAGATGCTTCGGCCCTTCGTTCATATCCGCCAGTTTCTTACCGTCAACGAGGACAACGTGGCAATTCGCCCGTTCAATCTCTGGATATTGAAGGATGAGAGAAGGCTTATCGATGGCACGCACAAAGTCCTCGCCCGTTCTGTCCGCCAGGAGTAGCTCAACGCTGCAAACAGCCGGCTGCGCAGAGCCTCGAACCAGTTGTAGGTGAAGGAAGGCAGGGGGCTTGCTCACCGGAGTTCTCGGCGTGTCTGGCGTTGTCTGTCCGGAGGAAACGAGCGCAAGATGAGCTCGCTCCTGAAATCCTCGTATGGTGCGAGAACCAGCGAATTTGTAACCGTCGAGCTTCCGACGCTTCGCCATCTCGTACAGCATCACAGCAGCTGTCGTCTTGCCGACATCTGGGCACCCGATAAAGGCAATAACACGGGCGTCGTATCGTCTAAGAAACGCGTCGGCTTCGGTCAGGGTAAATGCGTCACCGTTGTGTACAAGCTTGCCGGAGCCTCGAGACGGAAGGTCCTCCGACACGTCCTCTGACGTATCTTCAACCGGGTCGATTCGAATCCGTCTCGGACATTCGGCGATGGGAAGCCCATCGATGCAACCCGATTCGGCGGGGTTGCATCCATCACGCTCGCAACCAATGGCAGACGTTTCTGTCAGTTGCGTCACGGTAGACCCCGGGCGACCAGGACTTCCCTAAATACCTGAGTTGCCATAGCAATGGGTGAAATCGCCGCCTCGATGTCGAGTGCCAGCTTTCGGGAGAACTGCGCCGCCCAGTCAGCTTCATCGTTACTGTCTGTCGCCAACGCTAAGGCCAAGAGAGCAGGCGTGAGACGACTATACGGAGACGTAGTATCGACTTGGTCGCGTGTTCGCCGCCACTCCAATGGAGTAGCGGTGGCGATGTTTTTGACTGTAAGGAGCTTCTTCAGGTCGGCGACCTTTCTTCCACGCGCAATAGTCATATCGAGCAGCGATGGCGCGGAAATCGGTCCGGCTTTGCGGGTTTCACAAATATCCGCGAGTTCGATGGCCGCGCGAACGACCGTATCCGCGATTGTCTGCTCGCTGTAGGTTCGCCCTGCGCTTTCGCTCCAGCCCGCAATAGCCCACCACTGCGTTTGGACCTGCTCCTCCAGTTGAACTACGTAGTCTCGGAGCGAATTGGTTTGTATCGCTTGGTGCAGGAGCCCTTGCTCAGTGTATTCGACGCTATCCTCAATCGTCTTTTTGACCGCAGCATGTGCCCCAAGCCACTGATTGCTTGCCCCAGCCGTTTCCGCTGGTTTGTACGCGGTAGCGATATCGATTCTTCGCCTGTATGTGGCTCCTGGGGCCGAGGGGCTGACCTGTTGTTCCGCAAGCCGTTTTTGGGCGAACGCCGCCAGCGAAGAGTCGCCCAGACAATCTAGCATGCCGCCAAACGAGGCAGCCTCGATTGCCAGCGATACCCATTTGCTGGTTTCATCATTCTTTGTAATCCGTGCGCGAAGCGTTGCGGCCGCCAACACGCGCACTTCACCATCGACGTCGTCAGGCGCAAAGCCTGGCTCGTCTTCGCGCAACGGCACCAGGAACCAATCGAGAGCCGACGTTGGCGGTGTGATGTTGAACAAAATTGAGAGCAGGGGTAACGCCTGTTCGACCGAGAGGTCCGTTTCTAAGGGGCTTAGTACCGCAGCGCGCCGCTCGACCAAATCTGCGTTTACGGTCATGCCAAGTCTTTTGTATAGCATCCCGAGATGCTGCGTATCAATGGCCATGAGCATTCTCCTCCACAATCAGGTCAAATAGTTTCGACAACAGACCTTTTTCCTTTGCCCGCACTAATGCTCTTTTGATTTTAAGAAAGTCTGGCAAGGTGGCCTCTTCAGGTACTTCGAGACTTAGCGCACGAAACACGTCTCTCTGCCTGTCTCGTTCCATTTCCATGAGAGGATAGAGAACTTGCTGCATGGTCATCGCGTCTAGGCTCGGTACCTCGATTTCCTTCGGCGATGCAGCAGATGACGTAGCCGGAGAGGGCGCCGAAAACGCCACTGTGGCCGACGTAGCCGCAGTCGGTGCGGCAGCACTGGGCTTCTGCTTCCATGGTCGTAACTTCAGTTCAACCTCATGAGCCATATCATGCGCAGTCCCGGCATAAGGTTTGAACATCATTGGGATTTTCGATTGCCATTCGCGGGCATGGATGCGCACCAGCATATACCGTGCGTCCTCGCGAACGTTGACACTAACCTGAATGAGGTTGTACCCTGGTTGCCATTGACCTTCCAGTCGATGCGGATTAACGGCGCCGGCGAAAAGGGTCACAGACCCTTGGGAAGGTACGATTCGCTGGTCGTGTTCGTGGCCATACAACTGAATACGTACCTTATTAGCAAATTCGCTCACCATATCCTCGCCATCAGCCAACCACTTTGGTGGGTGATGCGAAAACGCAAGGTGCTCGACACCGGCCTCGCGCCCGACACTCCATGCTGAGCGTCCAAGGAACAACGTCCCTGCTTTATCATCGCGACCCGAGAGTAAGGCAGAGTTGAGGGCTCGTACGCGAAGGATAGACCCGTCGTTTAGGACAAGGTCTCGTGTCCAAGCGTAGTCGTCCCTTTCTGCATGGAAGCAGCTATCGAAATTCAGCGCGAAGTTGTTATAGTTCTCCAGCGATTCATAAAGGTGCGCTCTCGTATCTGGCAATTTGAGCCGGCGAATTAGTTCGATGTTCCGACGTTCATTGTCTCTTGCGTTCAGAATGGCGGCGTGTGAGTCCTCAATGAAACTCTTTTTCTTGAGGACCTGTCGGTCTACATCGTGATTTCCGGGACAGAGAAAAACGTTTTTTACTGAGCATCCGGTGCGCTCGCAAATCTCCCTGAGCCAGTTGGCCGCGAGTTCGAATTCCTCTCGACGACCGCCGTAGGCGATATCTCCAGACACGACCAGCGCGTCAAGACCGCCAAGCTTCTCGGACTGCACCTCGAGGTCCTCAAGGAGCTCGTCGCGCATATGCCGATTCGGGTCATGCCCAATCTGCTCAGGGTCGCACAAAAAGTGAATGTCGGACAGGTGCGCGATATTCAACGGCATGGTCTCTCAGGTTTTGATGTGGGCAGCCGGCAGGGGTGAAGGTGCCGGCGGGACCTTTCTTTACTAATACTTGGCCGCAGTCGGCTATTTTCCCAGCTTTTTCATAAGAGGAAAAGTGGCAGTCAATTAACTTCTCGACTGCACGTTATTTGACTATTAGTTCGGGTTAGACCCCTCCCGTTGCTGGTCATGTTTTGTGATTTCGTAATGTGAAATATTCGGAATGGTTGTTGCAGTTAATCTCGAAGCCTTCACGAGCTTAGAGTTCGCCCATTGCCTGTTCCATCGAGCTGCGATTCATGCAAACGTTTGCGTGCCTTCGTGAACCAAGGCGGGCGCAATGGAAAATCGGTTTTTCATGCGATTTTGACTGGGCGGCAGCGAACTGCCGACAACACATGTGGCGAATCGCAACACGCGGAAGACTTTGTAAAATTTGAGGAATGCATCGCTCGGCTCAGACGGTGCTTCGCCGCTCACTGCCGCAGATTCCGTGAGCATAAAACCGCGCGCCTATATGTCCGGTCACGTCGACTGAAGTCACGTGGCGGCACACTATGGCCAGATGTGGCCGCTTGTGTCCCGATAAATTAAAGACTGAGCACGCATGAGACTTCTTGAACTCGACGACCTTGCTGCGCTTCTTGGGCGTAGCGCAAAGACTATTCGGAAAGATATACGCCGCAATCCGCTTGCCGTTCCGCCGCGGCTTTACATACCTGGCACCCGCCTATTGCGGTGGCGGCAGTGCGACGTAGATGCGTGGCTTGCAGAGCACGTGGTGGGAGGGCGTCAGGAGTGAAGCTGAACGACTTTCGCATGGATGTGAAGGCTGCGCTGACTGAGCCGCCGCCCCATCTCGACTATGTGCTGCCCGGGTTTCTCGCATCGAGTGTCGGTGCCCTGGTTGGACCGGGTGCGGCTGGCAAAACGATGTTGCTGATGCAAACGGCCTGCGACATCGCAGCTGGCGCGCCGGTAAGCGGAGGAATCCTCACGGCGGATTTTTTGGCTGAGGACGGCGCGCCGGTCGTGTTCCTGCTCGCAGAGGAGTCGCGCGCAGTAATGCATCACCGGCTTCAGTCTGCCATTCAAAACGTGCAAAGCATGAAGGAGTTCCAGAACTTCGATGCTTGCCGCGCGCTTGTAGAGCGGTTGAACCGAAACCTGCACATTTACCCGATGGGAGGTGCCGGGCGCCTCGTTCAATGTGGTGTGGGGACGGCGAACGACGAAATGAAGGCCATGGCAGCGACGTGCGAGGACGCACGGCTTGTAATTATTGACCCTCTGCGGCGCTTTCACTCAGGCGAAGAAAACGATGCCGCGCATATGACAGTGGTTGTCGAAGCTTTCGAGCGTCTGGCAACCACGACAGGTGCCGCGGTGATTTTGTCCCACCACACAAACAGAAGCTCTGCGTTGGCGGGGGCGGGCGAACTGGCGTCGGCTTCACGTGGGTCGTCTGCGCTGACCGACGGCGTGCGATGGCAAGCGAACCTTTCGGTCGTGAACGAACAAACCGCTGCACGGTTCGGTATCTCCGAAATCGAACGCCGCTGCCTCGTGCGTCTGGATATTGCAAAGGCAAATTACACTGCTGCCGCAGAACCCACCCTCCTGCGAAGAGACCCCTCGTCAGGGGTGTTGTCGGTTTGGCGGGAACCGCGAGCAAAGCCTCGAGAGCGCTTGCCGCGGCCGCCCCGCACAAAGTCGAACAAACCGGCAGTAGCGCGGAGGCTGCATGCAGAGTGAGCGAATTGTGCGATACGACCCAGCGCTGGCTGCCGCGCCTCTGTTTCAGCCCGTGTGGCGAGGTGACCGTCCGAAGCTGGACCGTAGCTTCATGTTTAACGGAATCGAGTGGCGATGGCGTGGACCAGAGCAGTTGGGGATTGCCGAGCAGACGCTGTTGTTGGTGCTTATGGAACTCGCGGCGGAACAGGCTTCGCGTGCCGAGCCAGTCGATGAAGAGACACGTCAGATTGAGTCGGAGCTTTATAACCTTCGCGAAAATAGGCGCCCGCCAACCGCAGAGCTCAACGTAAGTTTTTATGAGCTCTGCCGGCGACTGGGACGCAACGCCGGAGGAAGCGCAGTGAGCCAGCGACGATGCGAGCTAAAGAGGTTATGTGAGGTCACCGTCTGGTCTCGGCATGACGACGGCACTGAGTTCCAGTCGCGACTTCTCTTCTGGCAAGTAGGCGATAACAAAGGCGTGAGGGTCTTCCTCAACTGGCGCCTGACGGAGGTGCTATTTGGTGGGCAGTACTCTGCTGTATGTCTGAACGAACGGCTTAGTTTGCGCTCGGAATGTGCGAAGGCGTTGCACTGTGCGCTTTCGCTTCGAATTCGAGGAGGTGCCACGATGGCGTTTCACTTTGAGAAGCTTGCGCGATACGTGTGGGATGACGTGGGTACCCGTCTCTCAGCGAAGAGACAACGCGACCGCGCCGCGTCTGAGACGCCCGCTGCCATTGCCATGAGGCGGCGACGCCCAGAGCTCGTTGAAGCAATAGGCGAGATTGGTCAGTTGAGCACTTGGACTGTCAAATCTACAGTGAACGGTGCGGTTCAGGTCAGTCGACGCGCCGCGGGCCGAACAGAAGGTGCATTGCCAAGGCCGCTGTTGCCTCGCCTCTCGACTACGCCCAAGAAGCTTGTCAAGGTTTCTGCTTCTGCCACGAAGCATTCGGACCCTACAGGCGTTTGGCAGATTTTTGCTCGTGCAGCAGCGCAAGGAAAGACTGGCTAGTCGTACGCAATATGACGTGCTTTCGGCGTGACAGGCACGTCATATTGCGAACGAATTCACGTCAAAATGCGACGGTGGGTAAGCTACAAGTCATTGAAAATAAACATGGTTTCGGTAATTTTGTTCCGGGCTCTATTATTCTCTATATATCCAGCAAAAAGACTTCTCTAATTACCGAAAGAGGTTTCGTCGCGCTGAACGCGCAACGGAGCCTCAGTTCGTTGTGCAATTCCGTGAGGTGTCAGAGCAGCACCGACCGCTCATACGCATGCCCTCGCGAACAAGCTCGCGACTCAGGCGCATGTCTGCCGAACACTGCCCGAGTGTTGAGGAGGTTGGGGTTATTCGAAAGAGTCCCATCTACAAACGAGAGGGGCTGAGCTTCTTCTTGCGCAGCAAAGATAAAGTCTTGTCCGTTCCACAAGAACGGTGGCCCTCCGGCTCATCAGCTACAAGCCTCCCGCGCAGCGCCGTGTTGTCCATAGGCCTTGCAATCTATATCGTAAGCGTCATTTGAAGGCCGTATCGACATCGACGTTGAGAGTGTCCAAAGTGATGTCCATCACTTCGAGTAGTGGGGACCACTTTGATGACAGAGACCGGCAGAGCTGGAAGCCGCAAGGGGCGG
>NZ_JAMWXW010000057.1:0-15514 GCF_031570135.1 Paraburkholderia sp. USG1
GCGGGGAAGTGTCGCAGCAAACGCCGCGTTGCTCAAGGTGTGGGCGCGGCATTCAGTCGCGAGCGCCGGAGGAGCGGCTTTGCCGCGCTCAACCCGCCCGCAATTGATAACCGCGCTGCGCCTTGCTGATGTTGTCCGGTACCAAACCGGCAATCTGCTTGCCGAGTTCCGCGGCGAGCGCGTGGAGCGCGGCTTCGTCTCCAGACTTCAATTCGAGTTCGACTTCCGAGATCGGCGCGCGGCGCGTTTGGCCATCGACTTCGGCGAGCACGTCGCCCTGATCGATCGCCGCTTCGACCTCCGAACCATCCAACCGGACCTGCCACAGCGTACGGGTGAAATTCGTGCGGAACAGCTGGATGAGTCCCGGCGCGGCCTGACGCAAAGCGTCCGCGGCGGACGCTTCGTCGCACTCGCGCAGCAACGCGTCGATCTCCAGCCTTTCGCCCGCCACCGGCATTTCCCATTCGTGCCGGCTGTGCAAACCATCCTCGGCCTTGCCGACCGTCTTGAAGGTTTGCAGCCAACCCTCAGGCGTCTGGCGCAAACGCAAGGCGCTCTTCGAGCCCGCCAGCGTCAGGTCAGGCGTGTCGAAGTAAATATTCACCAGTTTGATCGGTCGGCCGTGCGCCCGGGTGCGTGCGACGAACCACTGCGTCGCCGCCTCCACCTGCGCGGGCGGCAGCGCCAGTTTGATTTCGCGTTCCATGCCCATGAACTGCTCTCCGCTACGTATGCCGCTTGGCGTGTGTCGACAGCGCGCTCAGAAAAACATCCGCGCAAGTTCCACACCCGGCTCGTCCGCGCGCATGAATGCCTCGCCGACCAGGAACGTATGCACGTCCATCGCGCGCAGGCGCTCCACGTCGACGCGCGACAGAATGCCCGACTCCGTGACGACGATGCGGTCCTCCGGAATCGCCTCGAGCATGCCGATCGTCGTTTCGATCGATGTCTCGAAGGTGCGCAGATTGCGGTTGTTGATGCCGATCAGCGGCGTTTTCAGTGTGAGCGCTTCCATCAGCTCGTCGTGGTCGTGCACTTCGACCAGCACCGCCAGGCCCAGCGAATGCGCGAGCGCTTCGAGATCCTGCATCTGCGAGGTTTCGAGCGCGGCGGCAATCAGCAGGATGGCGTCGGCACCCATCGCGCGGGCTTCGACGATCTGATACGGATCGACGATGAAGTCTTTGCGCAGCACCGGCAAATTGCAGGCTGCACGCGCTTGCTCCAGATACGCGACGCTACCCTTGAAGAACTGCACGTCGGTGAGCACGGACAGGCAGGCTGCGCCGTGTTTTTCATATGAACGCGCGATTTCGGCCGGCACGAAATGCTCGCGCAGCACGCCTTTGGACGGGCTCGCCTTCTTGACTTCGGCGATCACCGCGGCGAGACCCGCCGCGTGTTTCGCACGCAAGGCGCCGACGAAATCGCGCAGGTCGCGCGACGACGCTTCGAGGCGCAGCTCTTCGAGCGGCGCGCTCTGTTCGGCCGCCCGGACTTCTTCGCGTTTGACCGCGATGATGCGGTCGAGAATGTCGCTCATAAGTGTCTCGCTACGTAGTTACTGCTTGAATTGCTGGGTGAAGCGGGCCAGCTCGTCGACTTTCGCACGCGCCTTGCCGCTCGCGATCGCTTCGCGCGCCAACTGGATGCCGTCCGCTATCGACGAAGCCACGTTCGCCGAATACAGGGCGGTGCCCGCATTCAGCGTGACGATTTCGCGCGCGACGCCCGGCTTGTTGTCGAGCGCTTCGAGCAGCATCGCTTTCGATTCGTTGGCGTCGGCCACTTTCAGCGTGCGGTTCGACACCATCTGCATGCCGAAGTCTTCCGGGTGAATCTCGTACTCGTGAATCTGGCCGTCGCGCAACTCGCCGACTTGCGTCGCCGCGCCGAGCGAGACTTCGTCCATGCCGTCCATACCGTACACCACCAGCACATGCTTCGCGCCGAGGCGCTGCATTACGCGCACCTGAATGCCGACGAGGTCGGCGTGGAACACGCCCATCAGCTGATTGGGTGCGCCGGCCGGATTGGTGAGCGGCCCGAGAATGTTGAAGATGGTCCGCACACCGAGTTCGCGGCGCACCGGAGCGATGTTCTTCATGGCCGGATGATGGTTCGGCGCGAACATGAAACCCATGCCGGTTTCCGCAATCGAGGCCGCCACCTGTTCCGGCTGCAGATCGATATTCACGCCGAGCGCTTCGAGCACGTCCGCGCTGCCCGACTTGCTCGATACGCTGCGGCCGCCATGCTTCGCGACCTTGGCGCCCGCCGCGGCGGAGACGAACATGGTCGCCGTGGAAATGTTGAAGGTGTGCGCGCCGTCGCCGCCGGTGCCGACGATATCGACGAAGTTCGAGTTGTCCTGCACCTCGACGTGCCGGGCAAATTCACGCATCACCGTGGCGGCTGCGGTGATCTCGCCGATGGTCTCTTTTTTGACGCGCAAGCCGGTGATGATCGCGGCGGCCATCACGGGCGAGAGTTCGCCGCGCATGATGAGCCGCATGAGGTGCAGCATTTCGTCGTGGAAAATCTCGCGGTGCTCGATGGTCCGTTGCAGCGCTTCCTGGGGCGTAATCGACATGATGTCGTCTCTCTTCATCAAGCGTTGCGATTGGACGTTTGTGCGCCGGCGCGCTTCGACTGCTTAAGGAAGTTTTCGAGCAGCGCGTGGCCGTGTTCGGACAGGATCGATTCCGGATGGAACTGCACGCCTTCCACCGCCAGTTCCTTGTGACGCACGCCCATGATCTCACCGTCTTCGGTCCACGCCGATACTTCGAGACAGTCGGGCAGCGATTCGCGTTCGATCGCGAGCGAGTGATAGCGCGTCACCACGAAATGTTTCGGCAGATCCGCGAACACGCCTTTGCAGTCGGTTTCGATCGTGCTGACCTTGCCGTGCATGATGGTTTGCGCGCGCACCACGCGCCCGCCGAAGGCCTCGCCGATCGCCTGATGGCCGAGACAGACGCCGAGAATCGGCGTTTTGCCGCTGAATTCGCGCAGCACGTCGAGCGTGATGCCGGCGTGTTGCGGATTGCTCGGACCGGGCGACAGGCAGATGCGCTCCGGGTTGAGCCTCGCGATTTCGTCCAGCGTGATTTCGTCGTTCCGATAGGTGCGCACGTCTTCGCCGAGTTCGCCGAAGTACTGCACCAGGTTGTAGGTGAACGAGTCGTAGTTGTCGATCATGAGCAGCATGGTGTGTCTCCGGTCAGAAGTCGCTATCGAGGCCGTCTTGAACCTGTTCGGCGGCGCGCAACACGGCGCGTGCCTTGTTCTCGGTCTCTTGCCATTCGGATTCCGGCACCGAATCCGCGACTACACCCGCTGCCGCCTGCACAT
Source organism: Paraburkholderia sp. USG1 (assembly GCF_031570135.1). NCBI lineage: Bacteria > Pseudomonadati > Pseudomonadota > Betaproteobacteria > Burkholderiales > Burkholderiaceae > Paraburkholderia > Paraburkholderia sp. USG1. The sequence continues at coordinate 3,364 of NZ_JAMWXW010000057.1, forward strand.
ACAGATTGCCGTTCGCGATCACGCCGGTGCGGATCGTGATGGCCAGATCCATTTCGCCGGTGAACGACAGATAACCGACCGCACCGCCGTACAGGCCGCGCTTCACGGGTTCGAGTTCGTCGATCAGTTCCATTGCGCGAACCTTCGGCGCGCCCGACAGAGTGCCGGCCGGGAAGGTGGCGCGCAGCACATCGAAATTGGTGGTGCCGGGTTTCAGCTTGCCTTCGACCGAACTCACGATGTGCTGCACGTGCGAGTACTTTTCGATCACCATCTTGTCGGTGACGACCACCGAGCCGATCTGCGCGATGCGGCCCACGTCGTTACGCGCGAGGTCGATCAGCATGACGTGTTCGGCGATTTCTTTCGGGTCGTTCAGCAGTTCGGTTGCGAGTTCCGCGTCGCGTTCCGGCGTGTTGCCGCGCGGACGCGTGCCGGCCAGCGGCCGGATCGTGACGATGCGATCCTCGCCGCGCTTTTCCTGACGCACCAGAATTTCCGGCGATGCCCCCACCACGTGGAAGTCACCGAAGTTGTAGAAATACATATACGGCGACGGATTCAGCGAGCGCAGCGCGCGATAAAGCGAGAGCGGATTGTCGCGGTATGGCTTGGTCAGGCGCTGGCCGACCTGCACCTGCATCAGTTCGCCGGCCGCGATGTATTCCTTCGCCTTGCGCACGGCCGCCAGATAATCGTCTTTCGCGAACTCGCGGTAGGTTTCGGTCCGCACGCTTGCCGAGGTGACCGGCGGCTGCACAGTGGTGCGCAAGCGCTGGCGCAGTTCACGCAGACGCTGTTTGGCTTTGGTGTACGCCTCGGGCTGCGTCGGATCGGCGTAGATCACCAGGTAGAGCTTGCCCGCGAGGTTGTCGATCACCGCCACTTCTTCAGTCAGCAGCAACTGGATGTCGGGCAGATTCAGATCGTCTTTCGGCGCCGTGTGCGCGAGCTTCTTCTCGATGTAGCGCACCGCGTCGTAGCCGAAATAGCCGGCCAGACCGCCCGCGAAACGCGGCAAGCCGGGGCGCTGCGCCACTTTGAAACGCCCCTGGAATTGCTGGATGAATTCGAGCGGGTCGCCCTCGTGCGTTTCGACGACCGTGCCGTCGCGCACCACCTCCGACACGCCGTTATGGGTGCGCAGCAGCGTGCGCGCCGGCAGGCCGATGAACGAATAGCGGCCGAAACGTTCGCCGCCCACCACCGATTCCAGCAGGAACGAGTTGGCGCCGTTGCGCTCGCTCTGCGCAAGCTTCAGGTACAGCGAGAGCGGCGTTTCGAGGTCGGCGAGCGCTTCGGCGATCAGCGGGATGCGGTTGAAACCCTCGTTGGCGAGGGACTGGAATTCGAGTTCGGTCATGTTCCGATCCTGTACGGTGGTCCGGCGGCGTGCGTCGGACAAAGCGGGGCGTGGCGCGCCCGGTCAGGCGTTCGTTCGACGTGTCGACACGATGATACCGACCGGCGCGGGTTTCCCATCGACGCGTGCAAGGGATTTCAGCGCACAGATGTACTTTGCGGGTACACGCATGCCGAATCAACCGATGCAGCGAAACAAAGTGATGGAAAAAACGCGTGAGCGCAGCGAAGTAAAAAACGGTTGCCGAAGACGAGCTTCAGCGTACCTCAGGCGAGGTTAGCGCGACCAGCGACGCCAGGGCCAGGCTCCCCGGTCGATGCTAATCAGACTCCGTTTTTTATTCAGAAACATGAGGATGAAGGACTTTTCAAGTCGTGGATTGGTGCGCGGCGATCGCCTTGGCGGCGTCCAGCAGCGAGGCAACTATACCATCGGATTTTATTGTTTGTATAGCTTGGCCGTGGTTGTAGCCGTATGGCACCGTCAACGTGGCCATGCCCGCCGCGCGGCCTGCCAGCGCGTCGTTTTCCGAATCGCCAATGGCAACCGTGGCTTGGGGCTCGACGCCCAGCTGCGCTGCGGCAGTGAGCATGGGCAGCGGATCGGGCTTCTTTTTCGCGAGGCTATCGCCGCCGAGCACGACACTGAAATACTGGGCGAGCCCGTATTGCTGCAGCAGCTCCGCCGCGAACCGATGCGGCTTGTTGGTCACGCAGGCGAGTTTGAGGCCGCCATTGCGCATGGCGATCAGGCCGGCTTCGACATCGGGATAAAGCCGCGTGTGCGTGCCGTTGATCTTTGCGTACTCCGCCTGATAGATCGCGAGCGCTTCGTCGAAGCGGTCTTGCGCATGCTCCGATTCGAAGCGCGGCGCCAGTACGCTGCGGATCAGATGCTCCGAACCCTTGCCGACATAACCGACCACTTCCTCGCGCGAAGTCTCCTGCGCGTCGAGTTGCGCGAGCATGCCGTTCAGGCCGGCGGTGAAGTCGTCAGCGGTATCGATCATCGTGCCGTCGAGGTCGATGATCGCGGCTTGCAGGCGCGGGCCGGTGAAAGCCGGAGCGGGGAACGGAGTGGTCATCTTGCGGGCCGGTTATGCGTCGATTCTCAGTGCTGGATGTTGGCGAGTGCCGCGCGCATCTTCTCGATCACGACCTTGTGGTCGGGCTGGCCGAAAATCGCCGAACCGGCCACGAAGGTGTCCGCACCGGCCGCCGCGATTTCGGCGATGTTGTCCACCTTCACGCCGCCGTCCACTTCCAGATGAATCTCGCGACCGGTGCGCTCCGTGTAGGCGTTGATACGCTGGCGCGCTTCGCGCAGTTTGTTGAGCGCTTCCGGAATGAACGATTGGCCGCCGAAGCCCGGATTCACCGACATGATCAGCACGAGATCGACCTTGTCCATCACGTGATCCAGATAATTCAGCGAGGTGGCCGGATTGAACACCAGGCCAGCCTTGCAGCCGTGGTCGCGGATCAGCGACAGCGTGCGGTCGATGTGATCCGAGCCTTCCGGGTGAAAGCTGATCAGGTTCGCGCCGGCCTTGGCGAAGTCCGGCACGATCCGGTCGACCGGACGCACCATCAGATGCACGTCGATCGGGACGTCCACATGCGGGCGGATCGCTTCGCAGACGAGCGGGCCGATGGTCAGGTTCGGCACGTAGTGGTTGTCCATCACGTCGAAGTGAATCCAGTCGGCGCCGGCGGCGACAACATTGCGCACTTCTTCGCCGAGGCGGGCGAAGTCGGCTGACAGAATGCTTGGGGCGATGCGGAATTGCGTCATGGCAGGGGCGAAGGCAAGCGGGAAAGCGCCATTTTACCGTTTTGTGCGCGGGCGTTCCGGTTCGCCGATGCTTTGAGTGCGGCTCCACGCCCGGCCCGATTCGAGTGGCGAATGTGACAAAACGCCTTACTGGCCCTTGGCCAAAGGGATTTGTCCGGTTGCGGGCGTGTCGCGCATCAAGCAGAATGCCAACACCATCAGCGCCGCTTCGCCAATGCGCCCGCAAACCATTGGCGTTCGGGCTTTCCCGCGACATTTCACCCCGCGTTTCAGCAGACCGGAATCAGGATGAGCCAGTACGAATTCAGCGTCTCGACGCAGGTGCAATATCTGCCCGAAGAGTCGGACCCGGAGCGCCGCCAGTATGCATTCGCATACACGCTGACTATCCGTAACACCGGCCAGGTGCCCGCGCAGTTGATCGCGCGGCATTGGGTCATCACGGACAGCGACAAGAACGTGCAGGAAGTGAAGGGCCTGGGTGTGGTCGGCCATCAGCCGCTGCTCAAACCGGGCGAGCATTTCGAGTACACGAGTTGGGCGGTGATCGCCACGCCGGTCGGCACCATGCGCGGAGAATACTTCTGCGTGGCCGAGGACGGCGAGCGGTTCGATGCGCCGGTGCCGGAGTTCATCCTGCGCATGCCGCGTACGTTGCATTGAACCGGGCGCGCGGCTCGCGGTCTTTAGAAAGCTCAATGCGCGGTTCAACGCGCAGCTTTACTGCGGTTTTTGCTGTTTTTGTTGCTTTTGCTGTTCAGTGGCGTTGGCACGCGCCGCTTTCTTCTTGCCGGACGACGTCCATACAACGATAAAGACGAGCAGGAAGAGCGCGAGGAGCGATTCCAGCGCGAAGATAAGCATCGGGTATTCGTCGAACAGATCAGACATGGCGGTTTCCATCAAGAACGAACATTGTATGCGTTTTGTCCGCACGGCCGCAGGGTGGCTCGGTGCGCTTTCGGTCGCGGTATTGCTGGCGTCCTGCGGCGGCAGCGGCGCGGTCCGGCCTTCAGTTTCGCCGCCCACGGGTGCGGCGATCATACCCGGACAGATTGCCGCGACGCGGCTGACGGCGGTTGCATGGCAGCAGGTGCCGGGCTGGCAGGACGACTCGCTGATCGGCGCGACCGCCGCATTGCGGCAAAACTGCGTGAGGCTGGCGCGTCAACCGAACTGGTCGCGTGCATGCGCGGCAGCCTCGCAAATCGACGACCTCGACGTCACCAGTGCGCGGGCTTTCTTTGAAGCCTATTTCACGCCCTTCCAGCTAGCGAATACCGACGGCACGGTGGACGGCCTGGTCACCGGTTACTACGAGCCCTTGCTGCGTGGTTCGCGCACGCGGCACGGCGTGTATCAGACCGCGCTGTATCGCTGGCCAAGCGGTTATCGTGCGGGCGCACCGCTGCCGGCTCGCGCGCAACTCGAGCGCGCGGGGGTGCTCAACGGTAATGAAATCGTATGGGTCGACGATCCGATCGAAGCGTTTTTCCTGCAGGTGCAGGGCTCCGGGCGCATCGTGATGGAAGACGGCAGCGTGATGCGTCTCGGTTTTGGCGGCACCAACAACCAGCCGTACAAGTCGATTGGTCGCTGGCTGCTGGATCGCGGCGAACTCACGCCCGCGCAGGCGACCATGCAGGGTATCAAGGCGTGGGCGCGGGCGAATCCCACCCGCGTCGATGCGCTGCTCGATACGAATCCGCGCTTTGTGTTCTTCCGTGAGATGCCGTCCGGCGAAAGCGTGCCGAGCGGCAGCGCGGACGGACCGATCGGCGCGCTGGGTGTTCCGCTGACGCCCGAGAGGTCGATTGCGGTCGATCCGACGGCGATTCCACTCGGCACGCCGGTGTTTTTGCAGACCACACGCCCGTTGACCAACTCGCCGATGAATCGGCTCGTCTTCGCCCAGGATACGGGTTCCGCGATCAAGGGCGGTGTGCGCGCGGATTACTTCTGGGGCTTGGGCGACGACGCCGGCGACCTGGCCGGCAAGATGAAGCAGGGCGGCCGGATGTGGTTGTTGCTGCCGAATTCCTGATGTGTAAGTAGCGCACGGCGCGGCGTTATCCGCCGCGTCGCGCGCCCGTTCGCGTTTGTTACAGCCCCGACTTGCGCTTGTCGACCACCCGCCGCGCTTTGCCCACCGAACGCTCGATCCCGTTCACGCCCAGCACGTTCACCACCGCGCTCACGCCAATCAGTGCCTTGATGTCATAGGCCAACGCCTGCCTGGCCGTGTTCAACGCGGCGGTGTCCGGTGCCGTTTCCGGGCACGGCTCGACGTTCAGCGTCAGCACGTCGAGCGGGCCTTCCTTGGTCAGCACGATCTGATAGTGCGGGGCGAGCATGGGTTGCTTGAGCAGCAGTTCTTCGATCTGCGTGGGGAACACGTTCACGCCGCGCACGATCATCATGTCGTCCGAGCGGCCGGTGATTTTCTCCATGCGGCGCATGGTGCGGGCGCTGCCCGGCAGGAGGCGCGTGAGATCGCGCGTCCGGTAACGGATGATCGGCAGCGCCTCTTTGGTCAGCGACGTAAACACCAGCTCGCCGAGTTCGCCGTCCGGCAGCACCTCGCCGGTTTCGGGATCGATGATCTCGGGATAGAAATGATCTTCCCAGATGGTCGGACCGTCTTTCGTTTCCACGCACTCCGACGCGACGCCGGGCCCCATCACTTCGGACAGACCGTAGATGTCGACAGCATCGATACCCATGCGTTTTTCGATTGCCTGACGCATGTCGTTGGTCCACGGTTCCGCGCCGAAGATGCCGATGCGCAGCGAACAATTGGCCGGATCCACGCCTTGACGCTCGAGTTCGTCGGCAATCGAGAGCATGTAGCTCGGCGTCACCATGATGATGTCCGGCCGGAAGTCCTGGATCAGCTGCACCTGCTTTTCGGTCTGGCCGCCGCCGAACGGGATCACGGTGAGCCCCGCGCGCTCGGCGCCGTAGTGCGCGCCGAGACCGCCCGTGAACAGGCCGTAGCCGTAGCTCACGTGAACCTTGTCGCCGCGCCTCGCGCCGGCGGCGCGGACCGAACGCGCGACGAGATTCGCCCACGTGTCGATATCGCGCGCGGTGTAGCCCACCACGGTCGGCTTGCCCGTAGTACCGGACGACGCGTGAATCCGTGAAACCTGATCCTGCGGCACGGCGAACATCCCGAACGGATAGCTGTCGCGCAGATCCTTCTTGGTGGTGAAGGGAAAGCGCGCGAGATCCGCGAGGCTTTTCACGTCGCTCGGGTGAACGCCGGCTTCATCGAATTTGCGCCGATAAACCGGCGAATTTTCATAGGCGTGGTTCAGCGACCATTTGAGCCGTTCAAGTTGAAGCGCGGCAAGTTCGTCGCGGCTGGCGGTCTCGATCGGATCGAGCGGAAGGGCGGTGGTCATCGAATGTCTCCTTGCTGCCTCAATGCTTGGGTCTGGTGTACTTGCGCTCGTGCGCGAAAACCGGGGGCGGCTACTGTTTGACCGTGTGGCGCTCGGGAGCGCCACTGAGCCGTGAATCTGCCGCGGGTTTGGTCGCGGGGCATCGTGCGATTGCCGAGTTCTTGCCGCGAGCTTGCCGTGGGGCAGCCGATATCAATCGCCTGTAGGAATCAGGTTTCCTTTGATCTGTGCCGATTTGCCGCGAAACATCGCGACGGTTTCCTCAGCACGATTCGTCACGCGGATATCGTAGATGCCGGTCCGGCCGCTCAACGTCTGCTCGACGGCTTCCGCCGTCAGCACGTCGCCGCCTTGCACGGGCCGCAGGAACTCGATCGAGCAGCCGGCTGCGACCGTGTTGATGTTGTACGTGTTGCAGGCGAACGCGAACGTCGAATCCGCGAGCGTGAAAATCAGGCCGCCGTGGCAAATCTGATGGCCGTTCAGAAAGTCGTCGCGCACGGCCATGCGCAGACGCGCATATCCGGGGCGCACTTCGACGATTTCGAGGCCGAGCGCACGGCTGCACGCGTCGTTCTCGTACATAGCGGCTGCGGTTGCGCGGGCCAGTTCGTCCGGAGTCATCTGGCTGGGATGGTTGGCTTGAGTGGACATGTCAGCGGCCCTCGAAGCGCGGCGCGCGTTTTTCCACGAAGGCCCGCACGCCTTCCGCGTAATCGTGGGAAGCGCCCAGTTCGCGTTGCAGATCGCGTTCGAGATCGAGTTGCTGGTCGAGCGTTTGCGTCGCGCCCGTGCGCATGGCCTGCTTGATTGCCGCGATGGCGCGCGTGGGTTGCTGCGCGAGTTGGGACGCGAGTTTTGTCGCAGTGCCGGCTAGCTCCGCGTCGTCGACTGCTTGCCAGATCAAACCCCAGCTTTCGGCTTGTTCCGCGCTGAGTTTGTCGCCGGTAATGGCGAGTCCCAACGCGCGAGCCATGCCGACACGCTGCGGCAGGAACCATGTGCCGCCGGAGTCCGGCACCAGGCCGATCTTCACGAACGCCTGAATGAAGCTCGCAGAGCGAGCCGCGAGCACGAGGTCGCAAGCAAGCGCGAGATTGGCTCCGGCACCGGCAGCCGTGCCGTTCACCGCTGCGATGACCGGCAACGGCAATGCCTGCAGGCGACGAATCAGCGGATTGAAATGTTGTTCGATCAATTCACCCAGATCAGTCATGGCGCCTGGCGTGAAGTCGAGGTCGGCCAGATCCTGGCCGGCGCAAAAGCCGCGGCCCGCACCGGTGAGCACGAGCGCACGGGCACCGGACGCTTCAACCTGGTCGAGCGCGGCACTCAATTCCTGATGCATCGCGCGAGTAAAGCTGTTGAGCTTGTCCGGCCGGTTCAGCGTAATGGTGGCGACATGGCTCGATGCGTCGATGTCGAGACGGATCGCTTCGTATGACATTGGGTGTCTCCTCAAAGTCTCTTTGACCGATGGGCGCTGTGATGCTCGTGTCAGAGCCGCTCGATGACCAGCGCGATGCCCTGGCCCACGCCGATGCACATCGTGCAAAGCGCAAAGCGGCCGTTGATCCGTTCCAGCTGGTATAGCGCGGTCGTGATCAGACGCGCGCCCGACGCGCCCAGCGGGTGGCCGAGCGCAATGGCTCCGCCGTTCGGATTGACGCGCGGGTCGTCGTCGCGCAGACCGAGCGTACGCAGAACTGCCAGGCCTTGCGATGCGAACGCTTCGTTCAACTCGATCACGTCGAATTGTTCGAGCGTCATGCCGAGCTGCTTCAGCAGCTTTTGCGTGGCCGGCGCCGGGCCGATCCCCATGATGCGCGGCTCCACGCCCGCGGTCGCCATGCCCACCACGCGGGCGCGGCGGCGCAGGCCGTACTGATCGGCTGCCTGCTGGTTCGCGAGCAACAGCGCGCAGGCGCCGTCGTTCACACCCGACGCATTGCCGGCCGTCACGCTGCCGTCCGGACGAACCACGCCTTTGAGGTTGCCCAGGCTTTCGAGCGACGTTTCGCGCGGGTGTTCGTCGAGCAGCACGCGCACGGGGTCGCCTTTCTTCTGCACGATCTCGACGCCGACAATCTCCTGGGCCAGCGTTCCGTCCTGCTGGGCGCGAGCCGCCTTTTGCTGGCTTGACAGCGCAAACATGTCCTGATCCGCACGGCTCACGCTGAATTCAACGGCGACGTTTTCCGCGGTTTCAGGCATCGAATCGACGCCATACTGACGTTTCATCAGCGGATTGATGAAGCGCCAGCCAATGGTCGTGTCGTAAATGTCAGCCTGGCGGGAGAACGCGCCAGTAGCCTTGCCCATGACGAACGGCGCACGTGTCATGCTTTCGACGCCGCCGGCGATCATCAGGCGCGCTTCGCCCGCCTTGATGGCGCGCGCCGCGGTGCCGACCGCGTCCATACCCGAGCCGCACAGGCGGTTGATGGTGGCGCCCGGCGCCTCAGTGGGCAGGCCGGCCAGCAACGCCGACATGCGCGCAACGTTGCGGTTGTCTTCGCCCGCCTGGTTGGCGCAGCCGTAGATCACGTCGTCGAGGGCGCGCCAGTCGACGCCGGGATTGCGGTCGATCAACGCCTTGATCGGCACCGCGCCGAGGTCGTCGGCGCGGACATCCTTCAGGGCGCCGCCGTAGCGGCCGATTGGGGTGCGAATCGCATCGCAAATGAAGGCGTCGTTCATAGGGATTCCTGCTGGGCGGATCGGCGCGAGATGCCGATCCGATGTCTTATGTTAGTTGGGGCGCACAGCCCGGTCCATTCGGCCAAACGGCATAGGACGAAGCTGTGTTTTGTCTTATGCCACTTTGTCTTATGCCATTCAGCCAGCTACCGCCGGCGCTGCTTTCGGTTCAACATGAACGCGGCTTTGAATTACGCGGAAGCGATTCGCGACGAAGGCCGCGTCAGCCAGCGCTGCATTGGCTGCAGGGTTCGCGCCCGTGCCGTGGAAGTCCGAAAAGGCCGCCGACTGATTGACGAATACACCGCCGGTCAGATTGATCGACAAGGCCACGCCACCCCGAATGGATGCTTCGTGCGCCTGTTCGAGCACCGCTTCGTCCGTGCTGTAGACCGACAACGTCAGTGCGCCATGTTCGGCAGCGATTGCGCCGGCGAGGTCGAGCGACTGCGCAGTCGAGTCCGTCGCGATCACGAAAGAGATCGGGCCGAACCATTCTTTGGTGAACTGCGCGTAGTCGGTCGCGGCATCCAGCTGAACCACGAGCGGCGTGCGCACGCGGGCGCCCGCAAAAGCGGGATGCTCAAGCGTCTGGCTTTCGACGAGAACCCGACCAGTTTTTGCGGCTTCGCCAATGCGTTGCGCCACACCTTCGTTTTGAATCGCACCGAGTATTTCGACCGCTCGGGCCGGGTCGGAGACGAGTTTTTGCACGGCGCCGGCAATGGCTTGAGCAACTTCGTCAAACCCGAGCGTGCCTTCCGCGGTGCGGATGCCGCCGCGCGGCACGTAGATGTTTTGCGGCGCGGTGCACATCTGGCCCGAGTACAGCGCGAGCGAGAAGGCGATATTGCGGGCAACGGCTTTGATGTCGTCCACCGAGTCGATCACGATCTGGTTCACGCCGGCTTTTTCGGTGTAAACCTGCGCCTGATGCGCATTGCGCTCGAGCCACGTGCCGTTTTGCGTGCTGCCAGTGAAGTCGATGAGCTTGATTTCCGGGCGCAGGGCCAATTCCTGGACGAGCGCGCCGTCATTCGGTTCGGTGGCCAGCAAGGTGATGACGTTCGGATCGAAACCTGCTTCGCGCAGAACATCGCGCGCAATGCGTGCAGTCAGGGCGAGCGGCAGAATTGCGCCCGGATGCGGCTTGACGATGACCGTGTTGCCTGTGGCCAGATCGGCGAAGAGGCCCGGATAGCCGTTCCACGTCGGGAAGGTGCAGCAGCCGAGTACCAGGCCGGTGCCGCGCGGCACGACGGTGTAATGCTTGTGCATGGCGAGCGGCGGATTCTTGCCTTGCGGCTTTTCCCAGTGGGCGTCGCCGGGAATGCGGCGCAATTGGTCCCACGCGTATGCGACGGCTTCCAGCGCGCGGTCTTGTGCGTGCGGACCGCCGGCCTGGAACGCCATCATGAACGCCTGACCGGTCGTGTGCATCACGCTGTAACCAATTTCGAAGCTGGCGCGATTCACTCGGGCAAGGATCTCGAGGCACACGCCGATCCATGCCTGCGGGCCAGCCGCGCGCCAGTCGCGCTGGGCAGCGGCGGCGGCCGCGATCAATGCGGCGGGGTCGGATTTCGGGTAGCGCACGCCGAGCGGGAATCCGAACGGCGAGACTTCGGCACCGACAGTTTCGCCCGTCGACGGTTGGTCCAGTTGGAACGTCGTGTTGAGATGCGCTTTGAATGCGGCTTCGCCGTCTGCGTTAGCTGTTTCCCCGTACACTTTCGGACTGGGCATTTCGACGAACGGGCTCCAGTAGCCGCGCGTTTCGATCGCGGCGAGTGCCTTTTGCAGCGTGTCTTCGTGCTTGGTGAATAGCGGATGTGTCATGACAGAGGGACTTGGCTTGTACGTTGGGGAAAGCCCGTCGAATAATTGACCGACCGGTTGGTTGGGGAATGTTAGCATTATTAGGATGACCGCGCGAAGTGTTTTCGCGCGCGATGTTTCTACCCTTAGGAGGTGGCATGGCTTACGAGAATATTCTGGTTGAGACGCAGGGGCGGGTTGGGTTGGTCACTTTGAATCGCCCAAAGGCGCTGAACGCTTTGAACGACGCCTTGATGGACGAACTGGGAGCGGCGTTGCGCGAGTTCGATGCCGACGACGCGATCGGTGCGATCGTGGTGACTGGCAGCGAGAAGGCGTTCGCGGCCGGTGCCGACATCGGCATGATGTCCACTTATACCTATATGGATGTTTACAAGGGGGACTACATCACCCGCAACTGGGAAACGGTCCGCTCCATCCGCAAGCCGATCATTGCAGCGGTGGCCGGCTTTGCGCTCGGCGGCGGCTGCGAATTGGCGATGATGTGCGACATCATTTTTGCCGCTGACACGGCGAAGTTCGGTCAGCCGGAAATCAAGCTCGGCATCATGCCGGGTGCCGGAGGTACGCAGCGGTTGCCGCGCGCCGTCTCCAAGGCGAAGGCAATGGACCTTTGCCTGACCGCGCGTTTCATGGATGCCGCCGAAGCCGAGCGTGCCGGCTTGGTGTCGCGTGTTATTCCGGCTGCTTCTCTGATTGGCGAGGCGATAGCCGCGGCTGCCACGATCGCAGAATTCCCGCTGCCGGCCGTGATGATGGTGAAGGAATCGGTTAATCGCGCTTATGAGACGACGCTCGCGGAAGGTGTGCATTTCGAGCGCCGCCTGTTCCATTCGCTCTTCGCTACCGAAGACCAGAAGGAAGGCATGGCCGCGTTCGTGGAGAAACGCAAACCGGTTTTCAAACATCGTTAATACGCTTATCAAAATAACGCTTGCAAGGCGGAGTCTGTCTCGCTAGAATCTCGCTCTTTCGTGCTTCGGACAACGGAGTGCGGGAGGCGGGAGAGCCAGTAGTGGCAAGGCTTTCAGCGAAGTGGGCGGGTTAG
>NZ_JAMWXW010000058.1:0-15039 GCF_031570135.1 Paraburkholderia sp. USG1
ACAGCTCGATTCTGGTCGGCATCCAGGTGCCGGAGAGCGAGAACGCGGCGTTCGAACAGTTTCTCGCCACGCTCGGTTATCCGAACTGGGAAGAGACGCGGAATCCGGTGTATCGCCTGTTTCTCGCCTCGTAGAACGGCTCGGGGTTTACCTTGAGGCAGCGCGACACCGCGCGAAGGATGAGTCGTCCGGCAAATGAGTCACGAGCCCTGTCTGGACGGCATTAGCACCCAGTTGCGCCTATCGGCCGTGGGTGCCCAATCCAGGCTGTTATCTTGAAATCAGATACAGGCTATCCACCGTATCGCGTTGCCGGATATGACGTGTGTTCGTCAAACTGAGTGCAAATCTAACGCCGCATTCAGGAGACAACTCATGCGCACTCAAATTGGCATCATCGGTGCCGGGCCTGCGGGTCTGCTGCTTTCCCATCTTCTTCACTTGCGTGGCATCGACTCCGTCGTGCTCGAGTCGCGCGCTCGCGATCAGATCGAATCCACCATCCGCGCAGGCGTGCTTGAACAAGCCACGATGGATCTGTTGACCGAAGCCGGCGTCGGCGCGCGAATGAAGGCCGAAGGCGCGCTGCATCACGGCTTCGAGCTGGCTTTCGAAGGCAAGCGGCGCCGTATCGATCTGACCGGACTCACGGGGCATTCGATCACGGTCTACGCACAGCACGAAGTGATCAAGGATCTCGTCGCGGCACGCGTGGCCGACGGCGGCAAGCTGCGTTTCGGCGTGTCGCAGACCTCGATTCACGATATCGAGACCGACAGGCCGTCGATCCGCTATCACCACGAAGGCGAAGCGTATGAACTGCAATGCGACTTCGTGATTGGCTGCGACGGTTCGCAAGGCGTGTCGCGTGCATCGATTCCGCAGGCATTGCGCAAGGATTTCGAACGTGTGTACCCGTTCGGTTGGTTCGGAATCCTGTGTGAAGGGCCGCCGTCATCGGATGAATTGATCTACGCGCGTCACGAGCGCGGCTTCGCGCTGGTCAGCACGCGCTCGCCGAACGTGCAGCGCATGTACTTCCAGTGCGATCCGAAAGATTCGATCGAGAACTGGTCCGACGACCGGATCTGGGCGGAACTGCATGCGCGAGTCGACTCGCACGACGGACAGAAAATTGTCGACGGCAAGATCTTTCAGAAGAACATTGTCGGCATGCGCAGTTTCGTGTCGAACACCATGCAGCATGGCCGGCTATTTCTGGCCGGCGACGCGGCGCATATCGTGCCGCCCACCGGTGCGAAGGGCATGAATCTGGCCGTGGCCGACGTGCGCGTGCTGACTGGGGCGCTCAATGCGTTCTACGTCGAAAACCGCACGGACTTGCTGGACAGCTACAGCGCGACCGCGCTTAAACGCATCTGGCGTGCCGAGCACTTCTCGTACTGGATGACCAGCATGATGCACCGTATCGAGGGTGCATCGCCTTTCGATCAGCAGTTGCAGGTCGCCGAACTCGAATATGTGACCACCTCGCGCGCGGCGGCCACCGCGATGGCCGAAAATTATGTTGGCGTGGCCGGCGCGCAAGCGCAAGCGTGAGCGAGCAGGGCACAGTGTTCAGCGGGCATACCGTAGACTGTGCATGTTCGCGCTTTCATTTTGCCGGGGTATGCTCTCCCTTTAGCGCGTTCTTCGAAATAGGGGCAAAGGCAAATGCGGCGTGTCATTTTCAACCAGAAGGGCGGGGTGGGCAAATCGACCATCGTATGCAACCTGGCGGCCATCAACGCCAGCGAGAACCTGCGTACGCTGGTCATCGATCTCGACCCGCAAGGTAATTCCAGCCAGTATCTGCTTGGCAAAGAGGCGACTGATCTCAAGCCCAACGTCGCGGACTTCTTCGAAACGGCCTTGAGTTTCAGCTTCAGGCCGACGCCGGTTTCGACTTTCATTCACCGCACGCCATTCGAGAACCTCGATGTGATGCCCTCTCATCCGGATCTCGACACGCTTCACGGCAAGCTCGAGTCGCGCTACAAGATCTACAAGCTGCGTGACGCGTTGAACGAACTGGACGAGTACGACGCGATTTACATCGATACGCCCCCGGCGTTGAATTTCTATACCCGCTCCGCGCTGATTGCGGTCGAACGCTGCCTGATTCCTTTCGATTGCGACGATTTCTCGCGCCGGGCCTTGTATACGCTGCTCGACAACGTCAAGGAGATTCAGCAGGACCATAACGCCGCGCTGGAAGTCGAGGGAATCGTGATCAACCAGTTTCAACCGCGCGCGAGCCTGCCCCTTCAGTTGGTCGAGGAACTGATCAGCGAGGGTTTGCCTGTGCTGGCGTCGCGATTGTCGACGTCCGTGAAAATTCGCGAGTCGCATCAGTACGCCAAGCCGATGATTCACTTCGACCCCCGGCACAAGCTCGCTCATGAATTCATGGCACTGCATCGGGAACTGATCGGCTAGACCCACGCCTGTTCCGCGAGACGAACGCCCGTTTCGGATCAGGCCTCGTGAATGTGATAATCGCCCGAATTCACTAGCCGATGAGGTATTGCAATGCAGGTTTATGGCCGACGCAGTTCGATCAATGTGCAGAAAGTGCTGTGGTGTCTCGCTGAACTGGGTTTCACGGAAGGGCGCGAGTTTTCGCGGATCGATGCAGGACTCGAATTCGGCGTGATCGACACGCCGCAGTATCGTGCGCTCAATCCGAACGGACTGGTGCCCACGCTCGTCGATGGTGAGTGCGTGCTGTGGGAGTCCAATACGATCGTCCGTTATCTGGCCGCGAAATATGATGCGCAGACCTTGCTGCCGTCCGAACCCGCCGAGCGCGCCGACGTCGAGCGCTGGATGGACTGGCAACTCGGCACGCTGTGGGCGACGTTGCGCGTTGCGTTCCTGGGGCTGACGCGCGTGCCGGAGGCGCAACGCGACTATGACGCCATCAGGCGTTCATATGGTGAAGCAACGCGGCTTCTCGGCATTGCGGACGCAGTCCTCGAAAAACACGACTATCTTGCGCAGGGTCGCTTTACCGTGGCCGATATCGGCGTCGGCCTTGCGGCGCACCGCTGGGTGCATCTGGCCGAACGGTTCGCCGACAGGCTGGATGCGCCGCAACCGCTGCCTTCGCTGGAGCGGTGGCTTCAGGCGATCAGAAGCAGGCCGGCCTTTTCCGTGGCGGTCGCCTCCTGAGTGGGGTGAGGCGCGGCAGACACGCGCCTCGCCAGATTACAACGCGGCGAATATACCGACGATAATCGCACCGAACAGAATCCATTTGATTATGTAGTACGTTGGCCGGTGCCATGCCTTGATACGTTTTCCGAGCCGTCGCACGGCGTACAGGTATTTGAAGATGCGATTCAGAAACCCGGTGCGATCTCCTGCTTCGTTCGGCGAGGCTGCCGCGCGAAGCAGAATGGCGGAAAACATTCGATTGAGCGCGGCCGCCCAGCGAAAATACATTGGACGCTCGATATCGCAGAAAAGAACGATGCGCGACTTATCGGTTTCATTCTTCGCGTAGTGAATATAGGTTTCGTCGAATAGCACAACCTCGCCGTCGCGCCAGTAATAGTGCTGGCCATCCACGTCGATATAGCATTTGGGGTCGTCCGGTGTGACGAGTCCAAGGTGATAGCGAATGGATCCCGCGTACGGATCGCGATGGCGAACCAGGCTTGCGCCCGGCGGCAATTGCGCGAACATGGCGGCCTTGACAGTGGGGATGCCCTGCAGCAGCCGCGTGGTGACCGGACACAGGGCTTCAGCGGATGGATGAGGCGCGTCGTACCATTTCAGATAAAAACGCCGCCAACCCGTTTTAAAGAACGAGTTGAAGCCAATATCGTTGTAGTTACTCGACGCCGATATCTTTTGCGCGGCGTCGACCGCGAGTGCCTCGTCCCGGATGGTTTTCCAGTTGGCCTGCAATGTCGCCAGCTCCGGAAAAAGCTTTTTATCGATGAAGGCATTGGACTTGAGTGTCGACAGCATGTACCAGAGGCAATTGACGGGCGCCATGAATGTCGAATGGTCTGATAATTGCCGCCAGAATCCGAATCGAACCGTGCCGCGTCTCGAAACATAGGCCGCACTAGCTGTGAACCAGATGAGAATCAACCACCGCATGCTTGCTCCTGAAGCGCACGTGGCAGCGTAATTGCGCTGCGGATTTGGAAAAAATCACATCTTATAAAAAAGATAAATTCTCTGCATTTTCGCCGGCACGCCGTCTTGCTGTTCGTCTCTATCCCGCACGTCCGAAAACGCGATTGCGCGACGCGTTCGAGTCGGGGCTCACCTGGAACTTGATGGCGTAGCGTGCCCAATTGTTTCGGGCTGCGGAGGCGAGGCACGGATCGGGCGAGACGTCGCCATTGGCGCATGTGGCGGCTATTCATATCCGTCTCGGCGCGAGCCATTTCGGAGTTCGGGAGTGGCCGGAAATCGGGCCGCCGCCGACTTTCGTGAAACCCCGCAGCCTGTTCGCTATGCCGGCCTCGAAAAGACTGCTGCGCAGCAGAAGAGACACTATGAGCACTATGCAGAACAGTCCCGGCGTTGCAGCAGAGAAAGCGGTGTATTTCGAGCAAATACTTTGAAAAGCACTCGCTCGACAGCTGTTTTTTTATTGTAGTGACAACAGCAACAGTGAATTCAGGATTAGCGGATTTATTCCGTTGCGGTGGGCACCTACACTGTATTCACCGCTGCAACAACAGCCCCATCCGCAGCGCGCAGAAAGACAATCTTTGGAGGTGGTTTCATGAAGTCGCTCATTCAAGCTGTTGCTAT
This sequence comes from Paraburkholderia sp. USG1, assembly GCF_031570135.1. Taxonomy (NCBI): domain Bacteria; kingdom Pseudomonadati; phylum Pseudomonadota; class Betaproteobacteria; order Burkholderiales; family Burkholderiaceae; genus Paraburkholderia; species Paraburkholderia sp. USG1. The sequence continues at coordinate 4,780 of NZ_JAMWXW010000058.1, forward strand.
CGCCGTTGTTCTTGTCGCGCCGGTAGCCTCGTTCGCTCAGTCGTCCAATCAGCCGGCGTCGCAAGGCGCAGAGGCTGTGCAGGCTCAGGCTTCGAGCCAGCAGGCTCCGGCTCAGGCCAATAACAGCGGTTATGGTTCAGGCAGCCGTGGCACGTGGCAAGCCGGTCACGGTGGCGACACGACGGTCAGTTCCTATTCGCCGCCGATTTACAACGCCCGTTAAGCAAACGGCTCGCACGCGGCGAATGTAACGCCGCGCGCGAGCCGACTGTTTTCTATGGCGCGCGCAACAGGGTCATCTGGTTGTGCAGCAGCGCCAGCAGATCATCATCGCTAGGCCGCGTGCCCCAATGCCGCGCGCCCGCCACTGACGCAATCGCGATCCACGAGTGAGGTGGAAACCATTCGCGCAACAGTGTGCCGTCCCGACGCAAACACAATTGACCGGTCTGCTCGCTATATTCAGCGCAGATCAGCGTGTCGTTGATTTGCGCGGTGACTCGTCTCGGATCGCTGCGTAGCAAAGCGTCGCTCCTGCAGAAGATGTGGCGCGAATGCGTGCGCCTGGCCGTGTCACCGACGCGGCCGGCGCGTGTGCATGCGTGTGCATCAATGATCGCCGTGACCGTGACCGTGACCGCGGTCGTCGCCGTGACCATGCCAGCCATTGTCGTGACCGCGCCAGTCGCCGTGCGGGCCGCGCGCGTCATGCCATTCGCGTTCGCCGTGATGACGCTCTTCCCACTCGCGCCGGTCCCAGTAGCGGCGGCCGTCATAGTAGCGCTCGCCGTACCAGCCCGGACTCACCACGACCACGGGCGGAGCCGGCGCGTAGATCGGAGGTGGCGGGGCATACACGGGTTCGGGCGCATAAGCGACACCCGGAATGCCGATGTTCACGCCCACATCGACGTGGGCCAGCGCGACTGACGATGCGCCAATTCCCAGACCCGCAACGATCGCCGCAGACAGCCAGCGGTTTCGTGATTCGTTCATGTTTTATTTCCGGCTTCTACGACGGTAAGTGGACAGTCCTGCGCGGTTCGCGCTCAATAGCGGTCGCGATCGTGATCGTAGTGACCGTGGTCGTGATAGCCGCCTTCCGGAACTACGATGCAACCGCTCAATGCACCCCCGAGCGTGACGGCCAGAATGGCCAGCGCGAAAATTCTTTTCATGGCATTGCTCCCGTTTCCTTGTGCCCCGAACTCTACTGACCGGTGGAATTACCGGTGTGTTTGTGTGTAACAGGACGTGTCGATAGCCACGTGTGGCGGCAACGCGTGGGCGGCGTGAATGACGTGCACGCGAACGTAATGAGTAGAGAGCGGGTGGTGGCGCGATAGACACGCAAGCCGTTGAACATGCTGTGAAAAAGACGCAATGGCAGAGCGGTTTGCGTACCGCGATGGGTCGGATGGCAGTTGGATCGACGGGCGTCAGGCGCTCGGCGCGGCGTATCGCGGCAGCTATGCCGCACGGATACATTCAGTTGCAGAGTAAGTCGCCGATTGGCGACTTCAGTCGATCAGATCGCGTGAGCCGGCTGATTGTGCGCTTTCGCGTCATCCGCAAGCACGAGGGCGCGGACAGTACTTGAGGGCGCCTGACGTGCACAACGTCAGGATCACGCCAATATCGACGCCATGACGTCCACGCGCGAGCCTCACGACGCCGCACGTGATAAGCACATAAAAAACAAGTCTTTTACGTGCGCCGTCAGGACTGGTTAGATCACTGGGTCCGCAATCAGTCAGCCGATCCAGTTCAATCGCATTTCTTGCCGGCCAGCCATGAGCACAATTACCGAAGCGTTCACCCCGGATGCTGCGCACCGCCCACTCGTGCGTGCGATGCCGTTGCAGCGGTTGCGCCGCGACGGCCGCACGCTCGATGCGGATGCGCGCGGCGCGATCCATGCGGCCTTCACCGCCAATCCGTGCCTGAAGAGCTGGCCGGCCCACGCGATCGACGCGCTGTGTGACGCCGGCCAACTCCGCACGTGGACCAACGGCGAGCTGATTTTCGCGCGCGACGAACCTTGCGACGACATTCAGGTGGTGCTGTCCGGCGCGATCGAAATGAGCTGGACCAATTCGGCCGGCGTGCGCGCGGTGGCGGTGTATATGCGGCCGAACGAGGTCATCAACTTCATCCCGGTGCTGGACCGGCGCGGCTCGATGCACGATCAGCGTGCGCATGGTTCGACCACGCTGTTCCACATTCCCGGCAAGGCCTTGTTCGATCTGTTCGCCCGCGAGCCTGCGCTGTTGCGCAACGTGCTCGACCTGATCTGTCTGCGAAGCCGCGCGCTGCACGGCCGCCTGGGCAGGACGGCGCTGGCGGGTTTTCGCGCGCGCATGGCGGAGCAGTTGCTCGCGCTTGCCGAATGGCACGGCAGACCAACCGGGCAGGGTGTTGAGTTGACGATCAGGCTCTCGCAGGAGGATCTCGCGGCCCTGCTTGCCGCGTCGCGGCAAAGCATCAACAAGGAACTGCGCTGGCTGGTGCGCAACGGCATTGTCGATGTGCGTTATAGCCGCCTGACCGTGATCGACATGAAGGCGCTGCGCGAGTTGAGCGAGGCGGCGTGAAAAAACTCATAACGATATAAAAAGCGCTTCTATCAAGTGTCCAACGCGCGACAGATTCGCGGCGACCGCTCTGTCGATAATGGCTCGTCGATTCAGACCTGTCTCGTCCTCAAACCGGGAGTTGCATAACATGTCGAACCTGAGTCTCGCGACGTCCAACGCACTGGACCTTCATCCCGTCACCGGCCGCATCGGCGCGGAAGTTCGCGGCGTACGGCTGTCCGGCCAGCTCGAAGCGGCCACCGTCGAAGCGATTCGTGCCGCGCTGGTACGTCACAAGGTGATTTTTTTCCGCGGCCAGACGCACTTGCAGGACGCCGATCAGGAAGCGTTCGCCAAACTGCTTGGCGAGCCGGTTTCGCATCCCACGGTGCCGGTGGTGGACGGCACGGACTATCTGCTCGAACTCGACTCGCATCGCGGCGGCCGCGCGAATTCCTGGCATACGGACGTGACTTTTGTCGACGCCTATCCGCAAGCGTCGATCTTGCGCGGCGTGACGATTCCGGAGGTGGGCGGCGACACGGTATGGGCCAACACGGCCACTGCGTACGACGATCTGCCGCCGCCGCTCAAAGTGCTCGCCGAACAACTGTGGGCCGTGCACAGCAACGAATACGACTACGCGAACCACGCGAACGTCGGCGAGCGCGGGCGCGACACGGAGGCGTTCAGGCGCTACCGCGAGGCGTTCGTGTCCACGCGTTACGAGACCGAGCATCCGGTCGTGCGCGTACATCCGGAATCCGGCGAAAAAACCCTGATTCTCGGGCATTTCGTGAAGAGTTTCGTGGGCCTCACGCCGAGCGCGTCGGCGCATGTGCTCGAACTGCTGCAAGGCTACGTGACGCGTCTGGAGAACATCGTGCGCTGGCGCTGGCAGACGGGCGACGTCGCGATCTGGGACAACCGCGCGACCCAGCACTATGCGGTCAACGATTACGGCGATGCACACCGTGTGGTGCGGCGCGTGACGTTGAAGGGCGATGTGCCGGTCAGCGTCGACGGCCGACGCAGTTTCACGCGCAGCGTCGAACCGAAGGCTGCTGTGAAGGCCGCCTGAGTGTCGTAGTTGGCTCGACCGCTCGCGAACGGATTTGCGGTGCCGTTCGGCCGCGTTTGACCGCTATCCTGCGGCGACCTGCTCCGGTGCCGTCGCTTGCCGATAGCCGAGCCGCGTCGAGATCGCGAGGCCCGAGTTTCTGAGCAGCGCGATGTAGTGCGACTTCGTGTCGGCGCCGCAGCGCATGGTGGGAAATGAAATCGACAGGCCGGCGATCACACGGCCGAAGCGGTCGAACACCGGCACGGCGAGACACTGCAAACCTTCTTCCTGTTCCTCGTTGTCCTCGCCGTAGCCTTGTTCGCGCACACGCGGCAGGATGCTGAGCACGGCCTCGGCGGAGGCGAGCGTCTTTTGCGTCGACTTGCGGAATTCGACGTGGGAGAGCACTTCGCGCGCGTCGGCCGGGTCCATCCATGCGAGCAGGACTTTGCCGATCGCCGTGCTATGTAGCGGATTGCGCCGGCCGATGCGCGACTGCATACGCAGCCCATAATCGGCGTCGATCTTGTGAATGTAGATGATGGCGTCTTCATCGAACGCGCCCAGGTGCACCGCCTCGCGGGTCGCCGCGCCGATGCGGCGCATCTCGACGTCGGCCTCGCGCACCAGATCGACGCTTTCCAGCGCCTTCGCGCCGAGTTCGAACAGACGGATGGTGAGCCGGTAGCGCTCGGTTTCGACTTCCTGCGTCACGTAGCCGAGCGCTTTCAATGTCTGGATCACGCGATGCACGGTGGTCTTCGACAGGCCGAGCCGTTGCGACAGTTCGCTGATGCCGATCTGCCCGCTGTCGCCGATCGCGCCGAGAATGGCGAATACGCGGCCGATCGACGAGGCCGATTCGCCCTTGTCGCAAGCCATGCTGTTCATGCCGCCGAAGTCGGCGGTCTGCTCGTCCTGCGCGTGTGCGGGGGCGCTGTCCTTGCGCGGTTTGCCTCTTGCTGCCATTTCCGTCTTCCCTGTCTATGCGTTCCCGTGCCGCCAACGCGCACGTCGGCGCCGCGCCGAGAGCATACCGCGTCGCGCGCCCGCTGCCGAGTCAGCGCGCGAGCCAGCCGCCGTCCACCGCCAGTGTATGCCCGTGCACATAGTCCGAAGCGGACGACGCGAGGAACACGACCGGGCCCGCAAGATCGCGCGGCGTGCCCCAGCGGGCGGCCGGAATGCGGGCGAGAATCTCGTCGTTGCGCTGGGCGTCGTCGCGCAGTGCCGCCGTGTTCGCGGTCGCCATGTAGCCGGGCGCGATCGCATTCACGTTGATGCCTTGCGCCGCCCATTCGTTTGCGAGCAGCCGCGTGAGTCCCAGCACGCCGCTTTTCGATGCGGTATAGGACGCTACCCGTATGCCGCCCTGAAACGACAGCATCGACGCGACATTGATGATCTTGCCGCCGCTCTGCTGCTTCACGAACTGTCGCGCGACGGCCTGCGAAAGAAAGAACAGGCTCTTCAGATTGAGGTCCACCACCGCGTCCCAATCGGCTTCGGTGAAATCGAGCGCGTTCTCGCGGCGGATGATGCCCGCGTTGTTCACCAATACGTCGATGCGGCCGAACGCTTCGACAGCGGCGCGCACGATGTCCTCGACCGGCGCGATCGAGCCGAGGTCGGCACGCACGTCCGCGAAGCGGCGTCCGGTCGCTTCGACACGCGCGGGTGTGTCGCCGGCATCGGCGCGACTCACGCCGACAATGTCGCAGCCGGCTTCGGCAAGTGCGAGCGCCATGCCGGCGCCGAGGCCGGTGTTGCTGCCGGTGACGATGGCGACGCGGCCGGTGAGATCAAAGGTGTTCACGATGTTCGAGCCCATGTCGTGTTGCCGGAGTGGCTGATGCGAAAAAGGCGGTAAAAAGAGGCCGAAAAAAAGGGTGAAAAAAACGGCCCGTCAGCGCAAGTCCCGCACGGCGATGTGGTCCATGTCGCTGAACACCTGGTTTTCGCCGACCATGCCCCAGATGAACGTGTACGCCTGCGTGCCGACACCGGAGTGAATCGACCAGCTCGGCGAGATCACCGCCTGCTCGTTGTGCACGAGAATGTGCCGCGTCTCGTTCGGCTCGCCCATCATGTGAAAGACGGCGGCGTCGTCGGCGATGTTGAAATAGAAATACACCTCCATGCGGCGCTCGTGTGTATGGCACGGCATGGTGTTCCACAGGCTGCCCGGTTCGAGTTTCGTCATGCCCATGGAAAGCTGGCAGGTGGGCAGCACTTCGGGAACGATGAATTTGTAGATGGTGCGGCGGTTGCTCGTGGCAGGGCCGCCGAGCGTTTGCGGCGAGGCTTGCGCAAGCGAGATCGTGCGGGTCGGATACGACGTGTGAGCGGGGGCGCAGTTCAGGTAGAACTTCGCGGGCCGCGCGACGTCGTCGCTGCCGAAGGCAATGGCCTGCGCACCTTTGCCGATGTAGATCGCCTCTTCGTTGCGCACCGTATGGCGCGTGCCGTCCACCTCGACCCAGCCGTCGCCGCCGATGTTGATCGCGCCGAGTTCGCGCCGCTCCAGCAGATAGCTCACGCCGATCGCCTTGCCGAGCGAGCCGGGCACCTCGACCGCGCGGGCCACCGGCGACACGCCGCCGACGATGATCCGGTCGATATGGCTATAGGTGAGCTTCAACGCATCGCGCTCGAATACCTGATCCACCAGAAATGCCCGGCGCAATCCTTCGGTATCCAGCGTCTTTGCGTATTCGCTGTTGATGGCCTGTCTCACTTCCATGGTTCTTTCTCCGCTGGGTTGGCGCGCCCAGCTGTCTCTCGACGCGGGCGCCGTTCTGGGCTCGACTGTAGCGTAGAAATTGGATTTCGGAACAGTGGTCCGAAAATATTGCACTGCGACATCATATTGGATAAGGGTTTGAGGCAGGTAACGGGTAAACGATGAGCGTAATTTCCATCGCAATCGGAACAGCGTTCCTTTCGCGATGCTATATTGCGCCGAAAGGGAGCAGCCCGGCGCGAGAACGGGCCATTACCCCGGGTGATCCACCCGATAACGGGACGCAAAGTCCACGGAGGAGGCATGAAGCTCAAGAAGGCCATCGACCGCATTCCTGGCGGCCTGATGCTGGTGCCGTTGTTGCTCGGCGCCTGCGTCCACACGTTTGCGCCGGGTTCGGGCAAGTACTTCGGGTCGTTCACCAATGGTTTGATTACCGGCACCGTGCCGATTCTGGCGGTGTGGTTCTTCTGCATGGGCGCGACCATCGATCTTCGCGCGACCGGCACCGTGCTGCGCAAATCGGGCACGCTGCTGGTGACGAAAATGATCGTGGCGTGGATCGCGACGATCGTCGCCTCGCGCTTCATCCCGATCGACGGCGTCAAGGCCGGGCTCTTCGCCGGCCTCTCCGTGCTGGCGATCACGACCTCGATGGACATGACCAACGGCGGCCTCTACGCGGCCGTGATGCAGCAATACGGGACCAGGGAGGAGGCGGGTGCGTTCGTGCTGATGTCGGTCGAATCGGGGCCGCTCGTCAGCATGATCATTCTCGGCGCGACCGGTGTGGCGTTCTTCGAGCCGCGCCTGTTCGTCGGCGCGGTGCTGCCGTTTCTGATCGGCTTCGTGCTGGGTAATCTGGATAGCGAGTTGCGCGAATTCTTCGGCCGCTGCGTGCATCCGCTGATTCCGTTCTTCGGCTTTGCGCTCGGCAACGGCATCGACCTCAGCGTGATCGCGAGGAGCGGCCTGCCGGGAATCGTGCTGGGTCTCGGCGTGATCGTCGTGACAGGCATTCCGCTGATTCTCGCGGATCGCTGGATTGCGGGAGGCAATGGGGCGGCGGGGCTGGCCGCTTCGTCGACTGCCGGGGCCGCGGTGGCGAATCCGGCGATCATCGGCGAGATGATTCCAGGCTTCAGGCCGCTGGTGCCGGCCGCGACCGCGATGGTCGCGACGGCCTGTCTCGTGACGGCGATTCTGGTGCCGATTCTCACGGCGCTGTGGGTGCGCCGGCATCAGGCGCGCGATGCGTTGCGCGAGGAGTTCGCGGCGGCGAACACGCCGCCGCTCAGCGAGCGGGACGTGCATGTGTAGGGCAGGGTGAAGGCGGCCCGTTCGCGTTCTTCAGGAGCGTAAGCGGGTCGCGCGCTTGTCCGCGTTTGCCCGCGTTTGCCGTCGTTCGTTGTTCACGACAATAAAAAAGGTCCGCGAGCGTAAGCTCGCGGACCCGCTACGGTATGTGAAAAGAGGCGGGCGGTAAGCCGCCTCGGTCCGTCTTAAACCGCCATCACCGATACCGCCTTGGTGACCAGGTAGCCTTCCATCGCTTCCGGGCCGCCTTCCGAACCGTAACCCGAATCCTTCACGCCGCCAAACGGCATTTCCGGCGACGGCGTAGCCGGCTGGTTGATCCACAGCATGCCGACTTCCAGTTGCTGCGACAGCAGGTGCACGTTACTGAACGACTTCGTGAACGCATAGCCCGCCAGACCGTATGGCAGGCGGTTCGCTTCCGCGATCGCTTCTTCGAGCTTGTCGAAGCCGCGAATCGCCGCGATCGGGCCGAACGGCTCGTTGTTGAACACGTCGGCTTCGAGCGATACGTTGGTCAGCACGGTGGGCGCAAAGAAGTTGCCTTCCGAGCCCACGCGTTCGCCGCCCGTTTCGACCTTGGCGCCGGTTTTGCGCGCGTCGTCGAGCACCTTGCTCATTGCCGTCAGGCGGCGGGCGTTGGCGAGCGGCCCGAGGGTCGTGCCTTCGGCGAGGCCGTCGCCGAGCTTGAGGCCTTCAGCATGCTTGACCAGCGCCGCGGCGAACTCCTCGCGGATGCTGTTGTGCACCAGGAAGCGCGTGGGCGAGATGCAGACCTGGCCGGCATTGCGGAACTTCGCGCCGCCCGCGGCCTTGACGGCGAGCGCCACGTCGGCGTCTTCCGCCACGATGACCGGAGCGTGACCGCCCAATTCCATTGTTGCGCGCTTCATGTGTGCGCCGGCCAGTGCCGCCAGTTGCTTGCCGACCGGCGTCGAACCGGTGAACGTGACCTTGCGGATCACCGGATGCGGAATCAGGTAGCTGGAAATTTCAGCCGGGTCGCCGAACACGAGGCCGACCGTACCCGCCGGCACGCCGGCCTCGACGAAGGCCTGCAGCAGTGCTGCCGGCGACGCCGGCGTTTCTTCCGGTGCCTTGACGAGGAACGAACAGCCGCACGCGAGCGCGGCACTCAGTTTGCGCACGACCTGGTTGACCGGGAAATTCCACGGCGTGAACGCCGCCACAGGCCCGATCGGCTCCTTGAGCACCAGTTGCTGCGCCGCCAGGTTGCGCGACGGCACGATCCGGCCGTAGACGCGGCGGCCTTCGTCGGCAAACCATTCGATGATGTCAGCCGCCGCCAGCACTTCGACGCGTGCTTCGGCGAACGGCTTGCCCTGTTCCTGCGTCATCAGACGGCCGATGTCCGAGGCCCGCTCGCGCACCAGCGCGGCGGCGCGGCGCATGGTCGTGGCGCGCTCGTTGGCCGGCACCTTGCGCCAGGCTTCGAAGCCGCGTTGCGCGGCGGCGAGCGCCCGGTCCAGATCGGCAATTCCGGCGTGCGCCACTTTGCCGATGGCCTGGCCGGTGGCCGGGTTGACGACGTCGAGGGTCTTGCCGCTGGCGGCGTCGCACCATTCGCCGTTGATCAGAAGTCGGGTATCGGTATAGCTCGAGATGGCCATGCTGGGGTTCCTGTATAGGGGAAAACGACAGGCCGCGCGATCGTCGAGCACGGGGCTGGACCTGCGCGGGCCTTGGATGGACTGCCGATTCCAAACATCTTATCTGATTGCGCGAAATCGCACCGATGGGCGGCCTCGCGCGTGGCATGCGGCACGCGTCTTGCCGCGCGGCTGCCGCGGCAGCGGAAAACGGGTCGAAGCGGTGCCGCGCAAAGAGGCGTAGAGTCGAGCAGCAGTGGCAGAAACCGGCCTGATCCCGCGGCCGTGGATGTTGCCAAAACGAGGCGCGAGCGTTACGCAAGGCAGCAAGCAGCGCCGAAGCAGCACGCGAGGCAACCTTCAGAAGCGGCAGGCGAAGCCCGGCCAATGCAGGCCAATCAACCCAGATGCACACGAGGAATCGACATGCCAACCGGTACAGTGAAATGGTTTAACGACGCGAAAGGCTTTGGCTTCATCACTCCCGACGACGGCGGCGAAGATCTGTTCGCTCATTTCTCGGAGATCCGCTCCGAGGGTTTCAAGTCGTTGCAGGAAAACCAGAAGGTCAGCTTTGAAATCAAGCAGGGGCCGAAGGGCAAGCAGGCGGCGGATATCAAGCCGGTCTGAACGCATGGGCCGGTTCGCGTGTGACAGGCGCGCGGCCGGTCAGTTTTTACTTAAGGTTTCCTTCAGCTTTGCTCCGTAGTATTTGCGCGATTACCCGCCGCCCGGCGGGAAATAGTTCCGACAGTTTGTCGATAGAGAACTGAAAGCGCCGATACAAGGCTTGCTGGAGCATCCATGAAAACCCTGTTCTTGCGGGCGCCGTCGTACGACGGCTTCGATGGTGGCGCGGGTTCGCGCTATCAGGCCAAACGTGAAGTCCGCTCGTTCTGGTATCCCACGTGGCTCGCACAGCCCGCCGCACTCGTGCCCGACAGCCGCGTG
>NZ_JAMWXW010000059.1:0-14518 GCF_031570135.1 Paraburkholderia sp. USG1
TCACGCGCCTGCCAACACAACTCGCCACTGACATCGACGAGTTGCTGCCTCATCGATGGAAACCTGACGTAGCCGCTCCATAGATTCCGCTCGCGTCGCGCAAGGTGCCTTCACCGGTTGCTTACGAAGGACCGAACTGAATTTAGCCTCATTCAACTGGATAACGCGCGCTGATGATGTTATGCCGCTTCTTGTGTTTCGGGCGGTCGAGCGTGGTCTCTTATGCACTTGCTTTAAAAATGCATCGTTAGCCAGCATGCCGCTGACAAGAAAAAAGGGGATGGCAAGTGAGCTTGAGCGACGAGCAATGGTCACGAGTCAGGACGTTGCTGGAAGCACGTACGGCCCGCAAGGGTCGGCCGCAGACCTCGGCAAGGCGAGTGCTTGAGGGAATTCTATGGGTCCTCGATAACAACGAGAAATGGCATCATCTTCCGGCTACCTTTCCACCGCAGCAGACCTGCTACAACAAGTGGCTTGCATGGAGGAAGTCCGGCGTGTTCGACACCGTGCTCCAGATTCTGGAGCGTGACTTTCCTGCTTCGTGACTGCTCGCAACACCAATGCTCACCTTCAGGAAGCACTTCCCGGCAGGCACAGGAATGGGATTTCCGAACCCTCGCACGGCGGGCACGGACGCGTTTGCACGTCTAAAACATTGGGTAAGCATCCGTTCGCACCCCCGGATAGTTTGCGGATTCTGAAAAGTCAGTTGCCGTTCACCTACTGCCAAAGCTGGCTGGCGAGCCTTAGGCTGAGAGCTCCTGTGGTTCGCTTGCTGTTCAGGCTACGCAGGCGCCCACATAGTTCAGCTCTTCTCCGAAGGGGACATCAATGAAAGTTCTTGCATTCGCCTTTCCAGGCTTCACGTTTGTCGACCTCGCTGGGCCGATGCAGGCCTTCTCCATGCTTCCAGACTACGAAGTGCAGGTGGTCTGGAAGGAGCGCGGCAGCGTGATGTCCGACTGTGGAATCGCAGTAACGGCCTCTCACGATTTCGACAACAGCTGGTCCGAGCCGGACTTGCTGTTCGTGCCGGGCAATACGACAGCGTTGTTCGACCTGCTTGAGGATGAGGAAACCCTTCGTTTCCTGGCAACCCGCGGTGAAAAGGCCCAGTGGATTAGCAGCGTATGCAGCGGCTCGCTTCTGCTCGGCGCTGCAGGCCTGCTCGATGGTTATCGGGCGGCTTCGTACTGGTTTGTCCGTGACGAGCTTGCAAGGTTCGGCGCAACACCTGTCGAGGACCGCGTCGTAATCGACCGGAATCGGCTGACTGGCGGCGGCATGACAGCAGGCATCGACCTTGGCCTCGCAGTACTCGGGCACCTGATGGGAGAAGAAAAGGGAAAGCTGTTTGAGCTCCTTTTTGAGTACGCGCCGCAGCCGCCGTACGGCACGGGGCGTCCCGAGCTTGCATCAAGGGAAACGCTCGAATCTGCACGGGCGTTGTTGCGTCATCTGATGCCTGTTGACCGGCTCGACCGGGTGAAGATGCTTTCGCGTTGAGGTACCGCGCGGGCCGACGGGGCCAGCGACAGCCGGCGCAAAGTCCGCCTTTTACGAATGCCCAAAATTCGTTCACTCCGAGCGCGACTCGCCGATGCCTTGAAACTCTGAAGCAAAAAATCTCATGGATACCAGTGAACTTGTTTCCCCATCCACACAAACTGTGGACAGCCCCACACCCGGTCAAATCTACTCGTCCAAGACCGAACGGTCATCGTGGTTAGCCGTATTCTCGGTTGCGCTTGGGTCATTTGCCTTTGTTGCCACCGAATATCTGCCGGTGGGGTTGCTGCCGCAAATCGCGGCGGATTTGCATGTAACGCCCGGGACAGCCGGTCTGATGGTGACCACGCCCGGCATTATTGCGGCGATATCCGCGCCCGCGCTCTTGTTGGCGGCGGGACGTATCAACCGGCGCCTGATTCTCCTTGCTCTGGCGGCGTTGCTGCTTGCTTCAAACCTTATCGCTGCGACGGCACCTAGTTTTGCACTGATGCTGGTAGGGCGCGCATTCCTGGGCATGAGCCTCGGAGGATTCTGGACGGTCGCGCTCGGCGCCTCGGGACAACTCGTTCGCGAGGAGCACGCCGCGCGTGCAAGTGCGACCATTTTCATGGGTATTACCTTGGCAACGGTGATTGGTGTACCACTAGGTACGCTAATCGCCGAGCTGACGACTTGGCGTATTTCGTTTTTCGCCACAGCTATCCTTGCCGCAGTGGCTCTTTGCGCACAGGCATTGCTGCTGCCGACAATTCCACCGAAGGCGGCGATGAAAGTGAGCGACTTCAGTGCGATGCTTTCGCGCTCCAATGTCCGTCGGAGCCTGTTGCTTGTGGGGCTGCAGTTTGGTGCGCATTTCGCTGCCTACACGTACATCGCGCCATTTCTTGAGCGCAACGCGTCGTTGCCCACCTCATGGATTACCGCTGTGCTGCTGGGCTTTGGTCTTGTTGGCTTCGTGGCAAACTTCGCCGTTTCGGCAGTCGTAACCCGTCACCTCAAAGCGTCGCTATTTGGCTTGGGCGGTCTCATCATGCTCGCAATGTATGCATTGCCGCTCCTCCAAGGCTCCCGGGTAGGGGTTATTGCGGCGGTGATGGTGTGGGGCGTCGCGTATGGTGCTATTCCGTTGTGCCTGAGTGTATGGATGCAACTGACTTCGCCGCACCATCCCGAGGCGGGTTCGTCGCTCTTCGTGAGTACAGTTCAGGTCGCGATTGCGCTCGGGTCGTTAGGGGGCGGCTCGGTCGTCGACCACGTGGGAATCGCGGCGGCAATGCAGTCGGGTGGCTTCCTTGCCCTGCTGAGCCTCGCGGTGATTTTGAGCTTCAGGACACGTGGAATTACCTTGAAGGCGCTGCTCGAGCGGTAGGCACCCCTACACGAACGTGTATCGAAGGACGTCACCGAAGCTAATCCATGTCGAAGGCGTGAGGGATGCCTTCGCATAGTCGGGCAGGCGCTCGCCGTTACGGTAGAGTCTTGCACTACAAAATTCCACGGGTCGCCTTCGACGCGAGCGGGAGCGGAGGAGACCTTGTGTTCGCGCGTACGCGTGTTGTTGTCCTACGAGCTGAATCAGAGAAGTGCCTGAGACGATTCGCGCAGGGCACGGTTGAACGCGGTCGTTAGGACCTGAGTTGACGATTTGTGCTCAAAAATGGGCCTATTGTTGGGTGCGTCTAAATTGTGTTTCGGCGGTGTTCTGATTTATTTATTCCCTTCCAGCGACAAAAATGCATCCATGGTAATTCGACGAGAGCGCGAAAGCGTTTATCCGAAACATGGCAAAGCAGACACAGTCCGGCCTCCTGGTTGAAGACATCCAGATTCTAGGCCATACCCGGCCGATTACAGTACGGACATATCGCCGGTCAGCGCCGGTGAAGGCCGCACCCGTAATCGTCTATCTTCACGGCGGCTCCTTTACGGGCGGCTCGCTCGACGATGCTGACATCGCGGCCGCGACAATTGCAAGCAGCACTCCGGCTTGGGTCGTCTCTGTGGGCTATTCGTTGGCCCCTGAGTTCCCGTTTCCAAACGCGCCTGAGGACGCGTATCGCGCACTTGTGTGGGCCGCAAATCACGCGCGTGACCACCATGCGGACTCACGGCGGATTGGTATTGCAGGGCACGACGCTGGTGGCAATCTCGCGACGTGCGTCGCTGCGATAGCACGAGACCGCGGCGAGGTCAAAGTAAGTGCGCAAGCGCTGCTCGCGCCGTTGCTCGACCCGAGTATGACCCGCCTCGCTGAGAGTCGTAACGCATCAGAAAGTCTCGACATCACGGCTTGCGCAAGCTGCTATCGAGCGTACCTGCCGACGACGATGCAGCGACTTCATCCATACGCTGCGCCGCTCGAATCTCGGCGCCTGCAAGGGTTGCCACCTGCTCTCATAGCCAGCGTCCAGAACGACCAGTTGCACGTCGAAGCGGAGCGCTACGCAAGCGAACTTATCGCTGCTGGCGTGCCGACGGAGGTTACACGATACGTCAACACGTCGCACACGGCGGTTTCTACCCATCCCGAAGCACTTGCTGACCTCGCGGTGTTTTTCCAAAGACGGCTCGCGAAGCAGGTTCCCGAACGCGAATTTTGAACTATCAACTTTGAACTGGAAGCTGGAGATAAACATGGCATTCAACCGAAAGCGCCTTTACGTGGCACTTGCAGCAGCCCTCGCAGTAGGGGCAGCTGGTGTCCTGACGCTACATACCCGTCACAATGTGCTGGTCAAGGATGCGGAAGCGGCAACTGAGAAAGCTCAACCCGCCGCCACCGTCGTCGATGTCGCCCAGGTCGCCGCTTCGACGATTACCGACTACCAGGAATATTCTGGGCACGTTGAGGCGATTGAACACGTCGACGTCCGCCCGCAGGTTCCGGGAACCATCGTTGCGGTGCATTTCAAGGACGGGGCTCTCGTTCACAAGGGCGACCCCCTGTTCACAATCGACCCACGTCCCTATGTCGCCGCGGTAGATAAGGCAGAAGCGCAGTTGGCGGCTGCACAGGCGCAGCAGGGCTATACGTCCACCGACGCAGCCCGCGCCGAACGACTTCTCGCAGACAACGCGATTGCCAAGCGCGATTACGATGAGGCGCAGAACGCGGCACGGGAAGCTGTCGCCAATGTGAAGGGCGCCCAAGCAGCGCTCGAATCCGCCCGTATCGACCTTGGTTACACGAGCGTGACTGCGCCTGTCGATGGTCGTGTATCTCGCGCCGAGCTGACAGTGGGCAACGTGGTGTCGATTGGCGCCAATGCACCTGTCCTGACGTCGCTAGTCTCGGTCAATCCCATCTACGCATCGTTCGATGTAGACGAGCAGACGTACCTGCGCTATCTGGCGCGGGACACGAAGGGAAATGTTCCCGTCGAACTGGGTCTTGCTGATGAAACTGGGTATTCAAGGAAAGGCGTCGTCGTTACGGTCGACAATCAACTGAACACCAGCTCCGGCACCATTCGCGTACGCGGGCGCTTTGACAACACGGATGGGGTACTCCTTCCCGGTCTATATGCGAGAGTGAAAGTGGGGGGCGGCGCTCCACACCCGGCGGTCATGGTTGATGAGGCGGCAATAGGCACCGACCAGGCCAAGAAATATGTGCTCGTCGTAGATTCGCAAAACCGGGTCCAGTATCGAGAAGTCAAACTCGGCGTCGAACACGAAAACTTGCGTGTCGTTGAATCGGGCCTCAAAGCGGGTGAACTCATCGTCGTCAACGGAACGCAGCGAGTGAAGGCGGGTGATGCCGTCCAGCCCAACGTCGTCAAGATGGACGCGACCTCGTCGCAAAAGTCTGGCTCCTGACCTACTAAGCTAACCAGGAAACTGTCATGAATATCTCGAAGTTTTTCATTGACCGGCCAATATTTGCAGGAGTCCTATCTGTATTAATTCTGCTTGGCGGCATCATATCGTTGTTCAAGCTACCGATTTCGGAGTATCCGGAGGTCATCCCGCCGTCGGTGGTCGTTCACGCGCAATATCCTGGAGCAAATCCGAAGGTAATTGCGGAAACGGTTGCGTCGCCAATCGAAGAGCAGATTAACGGCGTCGAGGACATGTTGTACATGCAGTCCCAAGCGACGTCGGATGGGAACCTGACGACCACCGTTACTTTCAAGCTGGGAACTGACCCGGACAAGAACACGCAACTGGTGCAGAACCGTGTAAATCAGGCGCTCCCACGGTTGCCCGAAGACGTGCAACGGCTGGGGGTAACGACCGTCAAATCGTCACCGACATTGACGCTTGTTGTCCACGTTACGTCGCCGAACAACCGATATGACATGACCTATCTGCGCAACTATGCGCTGATTAACATCAAGGACAGGCTCGAGCGCTTGCCCGGTATTGGCGAAGTGCAACTGAAGGGCTCGGGTGATTACTCGATGCGAGTATGGCTCGACCCGCTGAAGGTCTCACAGCGCGGCATGACGGCGACAGATGTGGTCAATGCAATCCGGGAGCAGAACGTCCAGGTCGCCGCGGGCGTTATCGGCTCATCGCCCAGTCTGCCCGGCGTTCCGCTGCAACTGAGTATCAACACGCAAGGTCGCCTTCAAACGGAAGAGCAGTTCCAGGACATCATCCTGAAGACCGCGCCCGATGGAGCGGTCACTCACTTGCGCGACGTTGCGCGCGTTGAAATGGGCGCTTCGGAATATGGTCTTCGCGCGCTCATCGACAACAAGCAGGCCGTTGCTTTGTGGATTTTCCAGCAACCGGGCGCGAACTCGCTGCAGATTTCCGATGCAGTGCGCAAAACGATGAAGGAATTGAATGCTGACATGCCGGCAGGCGTGAGTTATCAGATTGTGTACGACCCAACGCAGTTCGTTCGTTCAAGCATCGAGGCCGTCATTCATACGCTGATTGAGGCTATTGCGCTCGTCGTTCTGGTCGTGATTGTATTTTTGCAAACCTGGCGTGCGTCAATCATTCCGTTGCTCGCGGTACCGGTATCAATCGTCGGGACGTTCTCGCTGCTGCTTGCGTTCGGATTTTCCATCAATGCGCTGTCCCTATTCGGGATGGTACTTGCGATTGGTATCGTCGTTGATGACGCAATCGTGGTTGTGGAGAACGTTGAGCGAAATATCAGTGCAGGATTGAGTGCCAGAGAGGCGACATATCAGGCCATGCGGGAGGTGAGTGGGCCGATTATCGCAATCGCACTGACGCTTGTCGCAGTGTTCGTGCCGTTGGCCTTCATGAGCGGTTTGACGGGGCAATTCTACAAGCAGTTTGCGATGACCATCGCAATTTCGACGGTCATCTCGGCATTCAATTCGTTGACTTTGTCTCCGGCCTTGGCCGCACTTCTGCTCCGTGGTCACGACGAGCCGAAAGACGCGTTGACGCGCGCCATGGACTTGGTGTTTGGCGGGTTCTTCCGGGCGTTCAACAGGGTCTTTCACCGTGGGTCGGAAGCGTACGGCCGCGGTGTTTCGGGCGTCATCGGACACAAGACAGTGATGATGGCGATATATGCCGTGCTGCTGGGTGGCGCGGTCCTGATGGGCAAGGTCGTGCCCGGCGGTTTCGTGCCGGCGCAGGACAAGGAATATCTCGTCTCGTTTGCTCAATTACCGAACGGCGCATCGCTGGACCGCACCGAAGCTGTAATCGAGGAAATGACGGCCATTGCGCGGAAGCAGCCAGGCGTCGAATCTGCGGTGGAGTTTCCAGGTCTGTCGGTCAATGGGTTCGTGAATTCTTCGAGCGCGGGCATTCTCTTCGTCACACTCAAACCGTTCAGCGAACGTAAGGGCCATCCGGAGCTGGCTGCGAATGCGATTGCGGCCAAACTGAATCAGCAATATGCGGGTATTAAGGGCTCGTTCGTCGCCGTGTTCCCGCCGCCGCCGGTGCTCGGGCTTGGGACGCTGGGCGGCTTCAAGATGCAACTTGAGGACCGCGGTGCGTTGGGGTATGAGGCATTGAACGATGCCACCCAGGCATTTATCAAGAAAGCTGCACAGACGCCTGAACTGGGACCGACGTTCTCCAGCTATCAGATTAACGTGCCTCAGGTGAACGTAGACCTCGACCGGGTGAAAGCGAAGCAATTGGGTGTTTCCGTAACAGATGTGTACGACACCATGCAGGTCTACCTTGGCTCGCTGTACGTGAACGACTTCAACCGGTTTGGACGTGTGCTTCAGGTTCGGGTACAGGCAGACGCGCAGTTCCGTGCACATCCTGAGGATATCGGCCTGCTCAAAACACGCAACGCGAACGGCGAGATGGTGCCTCTTTCGTCGCTTGTGAAGGTGACGCCGACGTACGGTCCGGAGACGGTCGTGCGCTACAACGGCTACACGGCCGCTGATATAAACGGAGGACCCGCACCTGGCTACTCGTCGGGACAGGCACAGGCCGCGGCTGAACGTATTGCAGCGGAGACCCTGCCGCGCGGAATCAAGTTTGAGTGGACCGACTTGACCTACCAGCAGATTCTCGCAGGCAATGCCGCGTTGTGGGTGTTCCCAATCAGTGTTCTGCTCGTGTTTCTCGTGTTGGCGGCGCAGTACGAAAGTCTCACATTGCCGCTCGCCGTGATTCTGATTGTGCCGATGAGCTTGCTGTCTGCACTGGTGGGCGTGTGGTTGACCGGCGGTGACAACAACATTTTTACCCAAATCGGACTGATGGTTCTCGTCGGATTGTCGGCAAAGAACGCGATTCTTATTGTGGAATTTGCCAGAGAGCTGGAGATGCAGGGGCATTCCATCGTCCGTGCCGCCATTGAGGCGAGTCGTCTGCGCTTGCGTCCAATTCTGATGACGTCAGTGGCGTTCATCATGGGCGTGGTGCCGCTCGTGCTCTCGAGTGGAGCAGGGTCTGAGATGCGCCATGCGATGGGTGTCGCAGTGTTCTTCGGCATGTTGGGCGTGACGCTCTTCGGTCTCATGCTGATACCCGTGTTCTATGTATTGCTACGCAAGCTCTCGGGCAATGAGCATCTGGTCGACAAGCATGGCAACCACCCGCATATGCATCTCGAACGGGAAGACGAAGCGGCGCCGGCAACGGTTGTGAAGGAAAGGGTCAACGAATCGGTAGAAGCGTGAGGATGCTATGAAAAAGTATGTTTTTAGTCGTTGGACTGGATTGTCGTCATTGGTTGCGTCGCTTCTCGTTGTCGCGGGCTGCTCGTTGGCACCTGCATATAACGGTCCGGCGTCGGGCGACGCGCCTGCCGCTTTCAAGGAGACGTCGTCGGTCGTGAAGGGCGACAACTCTGGAGATAAGGTCGAAGGAACGTGGAAGGTTGCGCAGCCGTCGGAGGAGATTGCGCGTGGCGAGTGGTGGACGGTTTTCGACGATGCTACGCTGAACGACTTTGAACGTAGGGCGCTCGACGCGAACCAGAGTCTGAAAGCAGCGGCCGCGCACGTGAAAGAGTCCAGGGCGATTCAGCAGACTGTGAGAGCCGGACTGTTTCCGACCGTGGACGCAGGCTTTGGTCCGACTCGAGAAAAGGTCTCGCCTGCCTCGCAGTTCCAGCCCGACGGAGGAAGTGTTCCGGCGCAGACATTGTGGCGCGCGCAAGCCACTGAATCGTATGAAGTCGACCTCTTCGGTCGCATCTCCGATTCGGTGCGTGCGGCGACGGCTGATGCGCAACAGAGCGAGGCACTATTTCTGTCGGTCCAGTTGGCGCTGCAGGCGGATGTGGCTCAAAACTATTTCAACCTGCGTGAGCTTGACGCGGAACTCGACGTCTTCAATCGGACAGTCCTGCTCCGGGAGCAGTCATTGAAGCTTGTTCAACGCCGCTATGATGAAGGTCAGATTAGCGAACTTGATGTAGAGCGCGCAAAATCCGAACTCGCGAACGCGAAGTCGGACGAGATGACTGTACAGCGGCTGCGAACGGCGTCGGAGCATAGCCTCGCCGTGTTGCTGGGCCAGCCCCCGGAAACATTCACCATGGCGTCGAACCCGCTGACGCCTGTTGACGTGAAAATTCCGCCCGGCTTACCGTCTGACCTGCTTGAGCGGCGGCCAGACATTGCGGCAGCTGAGCGCGCGATGGCGGCGGCCAACGCGAGAATAGGCGTCGCCAAAGCGGCATACTTCCCGTCACTTACGCTGACCGGGACTGGGGGCTTCGAATCGGCGACGCTGGGTGACCTGTTCAAATGGTCGAGCCGAGCATTCCTATTGGGCCCGCTGGCAGGAACGGCGCTGACGGTGCCGCTGTTTGACGGCGGAAAGCGGAAGGGAAACCTCGCGAATGCACGTGCAACTTTCGACGAAGACGCAGCGAACTACCGCCAGCAGGTTCTAGTCGCCTTCCGGGAAGTTGAGGACAACCTGTCTGAACTGCGTATCTTGGACGACCAGATAAAAACGCAAGATGTGGCTGTTGCGGCGTCCAGCCGCGCGTCGCAGCTTTCCCAGCATCAGTTCGATGAAGGAGCCGTGAACTATCTCGACGTGATTGACGCTCAGCGTACCGCGCTGCAGGCGCGCCGGTCCGCGGTGCAACTGTCCGGTGCGCAAGCCGTTGCGACGGTGAATCTCATCCGGGCGCTTGGCGGTGGCTGGGGTACCACGACTGTCGCGTCGTCCGGGAATTAGTCGTCAGCCTTCGCACCGGTGGCGCTCAACGCCTGAACGGATATAAGAAGTCCGGTGCGCCTGAGTTGGACGTAGCGGCGGGGCTGCTGAACATAATGAGTTGTCGATGAGCAACGGACGGGTAGCTCCTGTGCTGTGGTGGCAAGTCGAAGCCTTTTACCTGCTTTCTGTTCTTAGCCCCCTCACTAGGTCAGGGGGCTAAGACCAATCGGGGTCAGGTATCTGGTCTTGTATGCGCCTGCGAGGATGAGAAAGCATGTTATGCGGCGGCGCCTGTCTGTGTTGCCTCCCTTGGCTGAGACAAAGGGCGAATTAGTCGAGCCTGCAAAGAACACTCTGTGGTTTTGGTCAACAATGCATCGACTGCACGATGGTAGCCTTGTAACCCAAAAATCAGAATTGCCGATTTGCTGAGTTTTACTCATAAGTAGTCGGCTCTGGCGCCGCTTACGTTGGGAGTGGCTGTGGAGACGTCGTCGAATTAACCGACTCAAGAACCTACACCTTCACGAAGTAGTCGCGCGAAGTCATAAGCCCTCGTGTCCTGGCAGTGCAGAATTTTTTGTACACCTTTGGTCAGCAATGAACTCATCTCGCCCACTGAATCGACAAACAAGCTTCTGGGTCTGTGCTGCAATCGTCATGCACACGCTGTGGACCAGCGCTGCACCGGTGCTGACCTATCCCCTCTATGCGGCGCAATGGAATCTGACGCCGACGGTGACCACAGGGATATTTGCGATTTACCCAGCGGTCGTCGTAGCTACGCTGCTTCTCTTCGGTAACGTATCGGATTACGTTGGGGCGCGCGTTCCGATGTTGCTGGGTCTCGCTGCATCGGCGCTGGGTACTTTATTCCTCGCTACAGCTACCCACCTGGAATGGCTTTTCGTGGGCAGAGTGTTCATGGGAGTTGGCGTCGGTCTCTCCGCTGGTCCGGCGACGGCATCGCTGGTCGCGTTCAATCCCAGTGAAAGAATGTCGTTTTCGGCTACGGTCAACGCAGCGTCTCAGGCACTTGGGCTGGGTGCTGCTATGCTGCTTGGAGGTGCTCTTGTTCAATATGCACCGTTTCCAACCCGGCTCAATTTCTGGTTTCTGCTGGTGGTAATCATGACGATTGCATTAGCAGCATGGCGCCTGCCCCGGACTGCGACTCGAAAGTCATTCCGCAGCTGGCGACCCGGGGCTGTAGGGATACCGCGAGACATTCTTCCAACATTCCTCGCGTCGGCGCTGGTGGTAACGACAGCCTACGTGCTGGGCGCAATTACGCTCTCGCTTGGGGGACAGATTGCGAAGCAGGTTGTGGGGTCAAGCAATGCGTTCATCAACGGTGCGGCCATCTCGTTGTTTGCAATATGCAACGGGGCAACCACGATTGGGGCGGGGAACGTCCGGGTAAAGCGCAACATCACCTTGGGGACGGTAAGCTCGGTGGCCGGATTGCTTCTGCTCATGGTTGCTGCGCATGAACGCTCACTTGCCATGTTTCTCGCGTCTTCGACGTTTACGGGCATCGCCTACAGCATGCAATTCCGCGGCGGCCTTGGCCTACTGGTTGAAGCTATGTCAGCCGAACAACGAGGCGCGACCTTGTCGGCCATCTACCTGATTGCGTACCTGTTTCAAGGAGCGGTCGCATTGTCACTTGGAGTGTTGGCGACCGCCCATGGTCTCTCAACGGCGGTTTATGCGGGCGCTCCAGTTGTCGCCGCATTAAGCCTTGCGGGGTTGTTTCTCTGTTCACGACTGGAACCGAGGATTTCGACGGCGGTGTCGGCGAAATAGCCTCTGCTTCCGCTACTTAGGTTATGGCACCACGCGAGCGACTCGGTCGACATGAGATTCAAACGTGATGAAACGGTATGACCGAAGCTGACGGTCGGCGCTGCAGTCCGGTGCGATATCAATATTTGAGCGAGCGGGGCAGCTTTACACGTTAGGTACGACCAGGGTCGTCAATAGGCGACCCTGAGCGCACCAGTCGAACTTGCTCAGCGGGGTAAAGCAATGCCGCGATTCGAGGGTAGGGCGCTCAACCGGCGCTTTACAGTGACCCAAAGAGCGGCGCAACTTGGAGCGGGCGTGGCCGCGCTCCGGCGTGGCTTGTTGGAGCCAAAGACCGGTCCAAGTTTTTGATTGGCGGCGCTGCGTCGGTGGGCGATGCGAAACAGCCGGTCACGAAGGCTGTTGCGAAGAAGGCCCCGACGGCGAAGAAAACTGCTGCCAAGAAGGCCGTGAACTCAAAGGTTCCGGTCAAGAAGGCGCTGGCGAAAAGAGCACCGCGCAAGAGCGTGGCCGTGCCCGCTCCGATGGCCACAGTCGAGCCGAGCGCCGAGTTGACGACCTAAACGTAGTTGTCAAGTGCCCGGTGGACCAACGTTCTTCTGGTTTCACCGGGTACGCCAAGCCGACGACGTTTTATTGCGCCTGTGCTGCTTGACGTTGGGCGGCCTGCTGTTGCGCGTGCTGCTTCGCAAGGTGCCTGCCGACCATGCAGCCACCGACTGCACCAACGACAGCGTGGTGCCCGGCGTAATGCCCGGCGACTCCGCCTACCACCGCGCCCTTGAGGCAGCCTGCGGCGTTTGCCGTGCCTGCCGTTGCGACGGCCAGCGCCGTTGCTATCAACGCGATTCGTATCGGAGCATGTGTTTCGGAAAGGATAGAGCCAAGCCTAGGTCGGACCAAAGATTGACCCAGATTGTACGGCGTACACAGTGTCGCCAGTCATTCGCTCAAGCGCAATCTTCGGCAGCACGTTGTCCACGATGACCAGGTAGTGCTCCAGCAACGAGCGAAGGTGGTCCAGCTTTCCGTCCTCGATTTCATGCCATAAACTAGGCAAATATCGAGTCACTATCGAGAACGCATACAGAATCACGAAGTGCAGAGTAAAAACATCGTCGGTTCCCCAAAAGGGAACCACGACGCTGGAACCGCAATAGCCGGACTTATGCAATGTGAGATGCTGGTGCCAGTGTTCGTGCGCTGGATGTTCAAGTTTCCCAGTTGGAAGCACTTGCCCAGTGAACGGGTCTTTCCTGTCTTCAAAATCCTTGATTGGAAGGTCAAGCGCATTCGCCTGTTCTGCGGTAATTTTGTAACCGACAGGACATATCGCAATGGAAGACGTTGTGTTCAGCGCTGGTGTCAACGTCTTGGCATCGTACAGGCTGCCAATCGTTGATGAACCAATCTGGTCGAGCTGGTGCTCCAGCTCCGAGTCGTGCCGCTTCCCTACGTGAAACGATAGTGGGTACGTGCCGAAGTATTCCTGAGCTACGCTTTGCAATTCCGGAACTCGGCGCAGAAGGTCAGCGAGCGAAACCAGTTGCGCCTGCTCCGCGTCGTTCGACACCTTACGAAGCCTGCGGTCGAACGCAAATTCGTCGATGGGCAACTTTCGCGTCTTGCTGTAGGCAGCGAAGTGCCCAGACTTCATGCAGCCGATGAGGTAGTTCGCCGGAAATCCGTTTGCATCAGCAGCTATCGTGAACAGGCCATGCCCCTGCTCTGTATGTCGCTGTATCGACGGCAATGTGCATGTCTCGTCACCGGCAGCAATCTGCTCGGCTATCGAGACTTGCAGCAACGCATAGTAGCGAGATAGCACACGAGCGTTTAAGCCACCCGATTTGGTCTCCCAGTAGCCGACCGCTGACCGTACGGCCCATGCCATGCCCGCGGCCTTTTCGGTCAGCGCGCCTTCTGGCATCGTCGGCGAGCGGCCAACAATGACCTTCTCGCACAGTTGATGGCTGGTCAGCCGCTTAAGGCGCAGCCAGATAACTTCGGACAGGTTGTCCGCAAAAATATGCTCTGCCTTCATCGGAGGCGTCTCCAGTTTGGTCTTGGCGAACGCTGGCCGCCATTCGAGGGCTGACACGTCACTCAAGACCGCTTCTCGCGGTGCTGAGGAATGCCGCCGTCATAGAGATGCGGTGCGGCCGGTTGCCTGCTATTTTTGCCCTTAGCGGCTTTGACTTCGCGAATCATCCTAAGCTGAAATTCGGCTTCCGATTCAATCCCGAACCAGTTTCTCACATCCGAGCGACTCCACTGCATCGGTCGTTGTCGACGATGACCGGCCACTGGCGGCACGCGCGGATGTCGACGGCGTGCATCCGCCTTAACATTCTTTACGGGACGGGCGAGCCAGGTGGCTAGCTCATCCACGTTGAAGTATTGCTGATGCACTTTGCTCCGCGACTTGCCAACAAATTGATGCCGGCCGCAACGCTGCAGACTTATCGGAACGGCCGGTTGGTCGTAAGCGGCCGGCAAACCCATCTTAACGAATTGAACTAGCGGGTAGGATCCGCTGGCTGCCAGCGATGGGGCAGCAAGGCTGCGATATCGTTAGCCTGGTGGGATGGCAGTCGCGTCAGGACGT